>CAJZDE010000083.1:0-6178 GCA_915063165.1 uncultured Streptococcus sp. | reverse complement strand
ATACTATATTTAATCATATAAGTACCTTCTTTCTAAACATTTTTGTTTTTCTGATTTCATTATAACGCTTTCATTTTTTTTTTGCAAATTTTTTCCTCATCTTACAAGGGAAAAAGTTTTAACTTCCAAAGCACCTGCTTCTGCCAAAAGTCGTTTCACACGATTCACAGTTGCCCCTGTTGTATAGATGTCATCAATCAGCAAAATCTTCTTGGGAAGTGAGATTCCATCTTTAATAAAAAATGGAATTTCAGTAGCCAATCTTTCCAAACGGCTTTTAGAAGAACTAGCACTCTCTTCTCTTTTTCCTAATATATCTTTAAAAGAAAAGCCTGCCGCCTCAACCAAACCCTCGACTTGGTTAAACCCCCTCTCAAGCAATCTTCCAGGACTTAGGGGAATTACAACAAATTGATATCCTCTATACTTTTTCAGCTCCTCAGCAAGAACAGAAGCAAAAACTTTTCTAAGCAAAAAATCGCCATCAAACTTATATCGACTGAAAAAGTCTTTCATAGCTTGATTATAGGTAAAGATTGCCTTATGATCAACTTTAATCCCATCTTTACACCAAGATTTACAATCTTGACACTGAGTTGACAGACCTGCTTTCATACAGTTTGGACAATATTTCTCACCAATATTCTCAAAATTAGAAGCACAAGCTGAGCATAGATAACTGCAGTCGTGCTTCAAAAGGAAGAGCCTACTAAAAGTTAACTCACTTTTTGTAGCCTGGCCACATAATAAACAGTTCATAATCCCGCCTCCTTGTTCATCTGCTTGATTTCCTTGATTGCCTTCTTGATGGAAGCATTTAGTCCATCATGAAAGAAGAGCAACTCACCAGTCGGTCTGTCCATACTACGCCCAACTCGACCACCAATCTGAATCAAGCTAGACTTGGTAAAGAGACGATGATTAGCTTCAACTACGAAAACATCCACACAAGGGAAGGTAACTCCGCGTTCCAATATTGTCGTACTGATCAGTATCGTCAACTCTCCATCTCGAAAAGCTTGCACCTGCTCTAATCGATTTTCTGTGACAGAAGATACAAAACCAATATTCTCATTCGGGAAATTCACCTGTAGTATTTCTTTTAGTTTTTCGCCTTTCTTAATCTCTGATGCAAAAATCAGCAATGGATAACCTGATCTTCTCTGTTTCTCAATATCGGTCTTTAACTTGGTTGACAATTGGTTTTTCTCTAAACAGCGATTAAAATCTGATAACCAGACAGGTTTAGGAATAATCAAAGGATTTCCATGAAACCGTCTCGGCAAGCTTAATCGTTTTAATTCTCCTGTGCGAACCTTCCTATCTAACTCATCTGTAGAAGTTGCTGTAAGGAATATCCTTAATCCATCCTCCTTTACACTATTCTTTACAGCATAGTAAAGCATAGTGTTGTCAACATAAGGAAAGGCATCTACCTCATCCACTATCAACAAATCAAAAGCATGATAAAATTTTAATAACTGATGAGTTGTTGCAACTACTAGGGGAGTTCGAAAATAAGGCTCTGATTCGCCATGGAGTAGCGCTATATCGCAAGCAAAGTCATTCTGCAGTCGCTTATACAGTTCCAAACACACATCAATTCGAGGACTGGCCAAACAAACTGCACCACCATCATCAATCACTTTGGCAACAACTTGATAGATCATCTCTGTCTTTCCAGCTCCTGTCACAGCATGAACTAAAGTCGGTTCTTTCTTTTCGACTGCTCGAATCAACCCCTCTGATACCTTTTCCTGAAAAGGGGTTAACTGACCACGCCATTTGAGAACATCTTGCTTAGGAAAATCTTCCTGTGGAAAATAGTATAAAACTTGATCACTCCTGACTCGCTTCATCAGAAAACACTCCCTACAATAGTAAGCGCCGATAGGCAAATACCATTCTTCTAGAATCGAACTATTACAACGTTGACAAAATAGTTTCCCCTTCTCTTTTCTCATTGCTGGCAGTTTCATTGCTTCCTGTCGTTCTTCTTCAGTTAATTCTTTCTCAGTAAACAAGCGACCGAGGTAATTTGAATTTACTTTCATACTTTAATATTCGTAAAAACCTAGCGCTTTAGGTAATTTTTTAGTACAATTAAATCATGGAATTTAGAACAATTAAAGAGGATGGGCAGGTCCAAGAAGAAATCAAAAAATCCCGATTTATCTGTCATGTCAAGCGTGTTTATAGCGAAGAAGAGGCTCGTGACTTCATCACTACCATCAAAAAAGAACACTATAAAGCCACCCATAACTGCTCTGCTTTTATTATAGGGGAACGCAGTGAAATCAAGCGTACGAGTGATGATGGGGAGCCTAGTGGTACTGCCGGAATCCCTATGCTGGGTGTCTTAGAAAATCATAATCTTACCAATGTCTGTGTGGTAGTGACACGCTACTTTGGTGGCATCAAACTAGGTGCTGGTGGTTTGATTCGTGCTTATGCAGGTAGTGTGGCCTTGGCTGTCAAAGAAATTGGCATTATTGAAATCAAAGAACAGGCTGGTATAGCCATTCAGATGTCTTACGCTCAGTATCAAGAATATGGCAATTTCCTTAGAGAGCATCATCTCATGGAGCTAGATACAAACTTTACAGATCAAATTGCTACAATGATCTATGTTGATAAGGAAGAGAAAGAAAAGATCAAGTCTGCTCTTGTAGAGTTTTTTAATGGAAAGGTTACTTTAACAGATCAAGGTTTACGAGAAGTTGAAGTTCCTGTAAACTTAGTGTAAACAAAGGAGAAATACATGGCGTTTGGAAAATTTATTCAAGGACTTGCTGGTAACTTCAGCGAGGAAAACAAAGAGACTCTTATCAAAGAATATGGACAATATCTACTAGAGAATGAAGAAATTCAAAGTGGATATAAACTTATTCGCGATTCAATTATCTTTACAAATATCCGTATCATCTTTACAGATAAGCAAGGTGCCACTGGTCGCAAGACGTCTGTTAAGTCACTCTTTTTGATGAACATTGTAAACGTTGAAATGGAAACTGCTGGAGCAGGTATAGATGATAGTGAGATTACGATCACTTATTTAGAAAATATCTTTCTAAAAGCACACAATGAGCACCTGAGTTTCCATAAATTTGAATTCCCTAAAAAAACGGACATCCTTCCGCTTTACACCTATTTATTAGAATTGGCTTATCACAATCGATTAAAAATTAATGGCTTAGACCTTTGATATAAAAAAATCCTATCACTTTGATAGGATTTCTATATTTTACAAATAGCCTTGAGCGCGTTATACTAGTATCATCTTATACAAAGAGGTATATCTATGACTATCTACAATAATATTACTGAACTAATCGGTCAAACTCCAATTGTTAAACTTAACAACATTGTTCCAGAGGGTGCTGCAGACGTCTATGTTAAATTAGAAGCCTTTAACCCTGGATCGTCAGTAAAAGACCGCATTGCCCTTAGCATGATTGAAAAGGCGGAACAAGATGGTATTCTAAAACCGGGTGCTACCATTGTTGAAGCAACAAGTGGAAATACTGGAATCGGTCTTTCATGGGTTGGTGCTGCTAAAGGATATAAAGTTGTTATAGTCATGCCAGAAACGATGAGTGTGGAACGACGTAAGATTATCCAAGCCTATGGCGCTGAACTCGTCCTTACTCCTGGTAGTGAAGGAATGAAAGGGGCTATTGCCAAAGCTCAGGAAATCGCCACTGAACGTGACGGCTTCCTTCCACTCCAATTTAATAATCCAGCTAATCCTGAAGTACACGAAAGAACAACAGGAGCTGAAATACTGGCTGCTTTCGGTTCTGATGGTTTAGATGCTTTTGTGGGTGGTGTTGGTACTGGTGGAACGATCTCAGGTGTCTCTCACGCTCTTAAAGCAGCAAATTCAAACATTCAAGTTTATGCAGTTGAGGCGGACGAGTCAGCTATCTTGTCTGGTGAAAAACCAGGACCTCACAAAATTCAAGGCATCTCAGCTGGATTTATTCCTGAGACACTTGATACAAAGGCCTATGATGGTATCGTCCGCGTAACGTCAGATGATGCTTTAGCACTTGGCCGTGAAATTGGTGGAAAAGAAGGCTTCCTTGTTGGGATTTCTTCAGCTGCAGCGATTTACGGGGCAATTGAGGTTGCCAAGAAATTAGGTACAGGTAAGAAAGTCCTTGCTTTAGCACCAGATAACGGCGAACGTTATTTGTCTACAGCACTCTATGAATTTGAAGTGTAGCCTCCTAAATGCACTTAGCCCTTATTAAAGGGCTTTTTGTTTACTCATACAGAATCTACTCTCTAGATAAAAAGAAAAAGGAAGCAATTTGCTTCCTTTTCTATTAGTTATTCAAGGCTGCTGCCATTGTAGCTGCAACTTCTGCTTCAAAGTCGTTTGCAGCTTTCTCAATACCTTCACCAACTTCAAAGCGAGCGAACTCAACTACTGAAGCATTTACTGATTCAAGGTAAGCTTCAACTGTCTTGCTGTCATCCATGATGTATACTTGTGCAAGAAGTGTGTAAGCTTGGTCAACTTTAGTGTTGTCAAGCATGAAGCGGTCCATTTTACCTGGGATGATTTTGTCCCAGATTTTTTCTGGTTTGCCTTCTGCAGCCAACTCAGCTTTGATGTCAGCTTCAGCTTGAGCAATCACTTCATCAGACAATTGTGCTTTTGATCCATACTTCAAGTGTGGAAGAGCTGGTTTACCAACCATTGCACGGCTTTCGTTATCTTGATCGATTACGTGGTTCAATTGTGCCAACTCATCTTTAACAAATTGCTCATCCAATTCTTTGTAAGAAAGAACTGTTGGTTTCATCGCAGCAATGTGCATTGAGATTTGTTTAGCAAGCGCTTCGTCTCCACCTTCAATAACAGAGATAACGCCGATACGGCCACCATTGTGTTGGTATGCTCCAAAGTGTTGTGCATCTGTTTTTTCAAGCAAAGCAAAACGACGGAATGAGATTTTTTCACCGATTGTAGCTGTTGCAGATACATATGCAGCTTCAAGAGTTTCACCTGAAGGCATTGTCAAAGCAAGAGCTTCTTCGTTGTTCGCTGGTTTTCCTTCAGCAATTACTTTAGCTGTTGCGTTTACCAAGTCAACGAATTGAGCGTTTTTCGCAACGAAGTCAGTTTCAGCATTTACTTCAACTACTGCTGCAACGTTACCGTTAACAAATACACCAGTCAAACCTTCTGCAGCAACACGGTCAGCTTTCTTAGCTGCCTTCGCCATACCTTTTTCGCGAAGCAATTCGATCGCTTTTTCGATATCACCGTCTGTTTCTACAAGCGCTTTTTTAGCGTCCATAACACCGGCACCAGATTTTTCACGCAACTCTTTTACAAGTTTAGCTGTAATTTCTGCCATTTTGATTCTCCTATATTTTTTAAAAATAGGAGAGCTGGGCTAGGCCCCGCCCTCCTAGGTAATTACTATTTATATGAATTAAGCGTTGTCGCCTTCTACAACTTCAACGATTTCTTCGATTGAGTCAGCTTGAGCTTCTGAAGCTGCAAATTCAGCTTCAACTGCTGTTGCGTCCTCACCTTGACGTCCTTCGATGATAGCGTCAGCCAATTTAGCTGTGATCAATTTAACAGCGCGGATAGCGTCATCGTTAGCTGGGATGATTACATCGATATCGTCTGGATCAGTGTTTGTGTCAACCATCGCTACAACTGGGATACCCAATTTTTTAGCTTCTTTAACAGCGATTTGTTCTTTATGTGGGTCAACTACGTACATTACATCAGGGATACGAGGCATGTCTTCGATACCACCCAAGAATTTTTCAAGACGTGCACGTTGTTTGTTAAGAAGTGCAACTTCTTTCTTAGGAAGAACGTCGAAGATTCCTTCTTCTTCCATACGTTTGATTTCTTTCAAACGAGCAATACGTTTTTGGATAGTTCCCCAGTTAGTAAGAGTTCCACCCAACCAACGGTGGTTGATGTAGTATTGACCTGAACGTTCTGCTTCTTCTTTAACAGCGTCAGCAGCTTGTTTTTTAGTACCAACAAACAATACAACTGCATCGTTAGCTGCCGCATCACGCATAAAGTCGTATGCTTGGTCAGCGTATTTTACAGTTTGTTGCAAGTCGATAACGTGGATTCCGTTACGCTCAGTGAAGATGTACTTAGCCATCTTAGGGTTCCAGCGACGAGTTTGGT
>CAJZDE010000082.1:0-6257 GCA_915063165.1 uncultured Streptococcus sp. | reverse complement strand
TGACTGGAACTTCCACTTTCAAGACATCGATGTTGAAGCGTGGGTCTGAGAAGACTTTCATAGCACCGATAACCTTGTGTGGTTTCACTTTTGCGTATTCTGCAGAACCTGCGTCAGCGATTTTTTCATCGTAAGTGAGGATTTCAAGGAAGAATGGAATGTCTTCCGCCACACACTCTGAACCGATGCGTTCGATGTAGGCTTGTTTTTGTTGGTTGAGTTCGTCAGAGCTGTCTACGTCATAGTAAAGCAAGAATTTGACTGCATCCGCACCTTGTTCTTTGATGCGTTTGGCAGACCAAACATCCAAACAGTCAGGCAAGCGTTTGGTACTTGTTGTGTCATAACCCGTTTTCTCATAAGCAAGGAGAAGACCAGCATTTGGATCAAGCGCTTTTGTAGCTGGAAGGCCATATTCAGGGTCGAGAAGCATAGAGGATGCGTATTTTGTCAATTCATCTGCAACCAAGACCTTGAGTTCTTCCATTTGAGCGACTGTTGGCTCTTCTGTTTGGTATTGAGCCATGAGGCGTTTCAAAGCGCCACGTTGGTCAAAGGCAAGAGCTGAGATAATGCCGTTCTCGTCAGAGAGTTTTTGCAGGCAAGCTACTTTTTTGGGACTTAATTGTAATTTACTCATAGACACTTCCTTATTTTTGATAGTCATGAATGATCACACCTTGTACCACACGGTTTACGGTGCCTGTAGGAGATGGTGTATCTGGTTTGTTTTCTACCTTGAGTGAAGTCAAAAGGGCAAAGAGTTGGGCATAAACGATGTAAGGGAAGACACGGTAAATATCGTTCAAGACACAGCCACAACCAAGGGCCACTTCTTTGACATTTTCAAGACCAAAGGCTTGATCACTCAAAAGCACGACACGACGAGCAATGTGATCACCAGCCACTTCACGAACCAAGTCCAAGTCGTACTTGCGAGTGTAATCTGTCGTTGTACCAAAGACCAAAACAATGGTATCTTCGTTGATCAACGATTTTGGACCGTGACGGAAGCCAACTGGGCTTTCATACATGGTCGCAACTTGACCAGCTGTTAATTCCAAAATCTTGAGCTGAGCTTCATGAGCAAGACCGAAGAAAGGACCTGCCCCCAAATAGATGACACGGTTAAAGTCGAGGTCAACCAACTCTTTGACATCTTCTGCATTGTCTAAAACCTCACGGGCAAGGCTAACCACAACTTCAAAACGTTCAGCTTTAACAGCAAATTCTGTAGGGTCAAACACCAAGAGAGCTGTCAACATCATAGACGTAAAGCTAGAAGTCATGGCAAATCCAGCGTCATTGGAAGCAGCTGGTTGCAAGAGCAAAAGATTGCGCTCATCGCCATGAGCTTGAAGCGCCAATTTACCATCTGCAGCACATGTAATGGTCACTTGATAGAGGTCATCAACCAAGGCTTTGGCCAAATCAACCGTCGCCACACTTTCAGGTGAATTCCCACTACGAGCAAAGGAAACAAGGACAGTCGCCACATCTTTTTTCAAATAAGTTTCTGGATTGGCAACAATGTCAGTTGTCGCAATGGCATTGAAATTCCATTTGCGTTCGTCATAGACTTCCTTAAAGTATGGTACCAAGGTATCTCCCACATAAGCAGAAGTCCCAGCACCCGTCAAGATGACCTTGATATAGTCATGTTTATCAGCGATCCCTTGCAGAAAGGCTGCAATTTCTTCCCGTTTCGCTTGATAGGCTTCAAAAGCTTCTTTCCATACATCAGGCTGTTGGTAGATTTCACGAGTCGTGATTTCTGCACCCAGTTCAAGTAATTCTTCTTTTGTGTAATTTAGCATAGAGTTCCTCTAATCTATTGTTGTTTCATTCCTATTGAAAATATGGGAATGGGAGTGACTCCCATTCCCATGTATATTTTATACAAGCTGTTCTAACGATTTTCACGTTGTCACATCTTATACTCAATGAAAATCAAAGAGCAAACTAGGAAGCTAGCCGCAGGTTGCTCAAAGCACTGCTTTGAGGTTGCCAGATAAGACTGACGAAGTCAGTAACATATATACGGAAAGGCGACGCTAGCATGGTTTAAAGAGATTTTCGAAGAGTATTATTCGTCTTCGTCATCATCGAAGCCAGCTAACAGATCATTGACTTTTACGATGCTTTCTGCAGCACGGCTCTTGTAGTCCGCATCTGCACCTGTAAGGCTGGCATTGATAAATTCAATCACCATTGGAAGATTCATCCCTGCGTAGAGTTCAATGTCGCGACCTTCCATGATCAAACGGCTTACCACGTTACACGGTGTACCACCGAGAAGGTCCGCAAAGACTAGGAAATCATCCAATCCTTCGATAGCAGCTTCAAATTTTGCAGTAAATTCTTCTGGGCCATCTTCTGGAAGAAGAGCCACTGCACGAATGTTGTCCTGTGGACCCATAATCATTTCTGTGCTACCTTTAAGTTCTTCACAGAAACGACCATGACTCACCAAAATTAATGATTTACTCATAAATTATGCGCCCATTCCAAGCAAGAATTTACCGATGAATGAAAGACCTACTGCAAGAACGATAATGATACCGATCGCTTTAGTAGAGTTCATACCTTTCTTACCAAGCAACCAGAAGATAAAGGCAGTAAAGATTGCTGGAAGCAAGCGTGGGAAGATTGAGTTCAAGATGTCTTGGAAGTCAATCATCTTTTCACCGATTGGCAATTTGTAAGAAATGTCAAAGTTGATCATTGTTGCTACAAGAGCACCCATCATGAAGACACCAAGTACAGATGCAGCGTCAATCAAAGCTGTCAAAGTACTTTGCATGTTGTTGATAAGGTTAACCCCTTCTTTGTAGGCAAATTCCAATTGTTTCCAACGGAAGATGTCATATGCAACTGCAACTGCGATCCAAAGGAAGATACCCCATGGTTGGCCAGCGATAGCCATAGTTGCTGCGATAGATCCCATGATAGCAGGTACAAGTGAACCAAAGATTGTGTCTCCAAGAGGAGCAAATGGTCCCATCAAACCTGTCTTGATACCGTTAACGGCATCTTTTGAACCTACACCATCTTTTTCTTCCATGGCAAGGTCAAAACCAGCGATAATTGTGTGGAAGAATGGAGAAGTATTGAAGAATTGAGTATGAACTTTCATCATTTCTTTCAATTCAGGAGTTCCATCCCCATACATTTTACGCAATTGAGGCAAGATCATGTAAAGGTAACCAGAAGCTTGCATACGCTCATAGTTCCAACCTAATTGGAAAGTAAACAAGCTACGTTTGTTGATTTGATTAAAATCTTCTTTTGTAAGTTTGTAATTAGAATTCGTCATCTTCGATTTCCCCACTTTCTGATGGTGTAGAAGGTGCTGCTACAGCTACTTTTTGGCTGTTCTTAAAGTGAACAACTGCAAGGAAGATACCTACGATAGAGATACCGATCATAGACAAACCTTTGAAGTTGTTAGCAAAGCCAATCTTTTCAGCAACATCAGCAGGAAGAGTACCAAGGATACCCGCAACAGCTCCACCAAGACCTGTTACATATGAATAAAGAACAGTCAACATAGCTGTCAAACCGAATCCCATTGCAAGGTAGTGAAGGTTACGTTTAACTGGAAGGTAACGAAGCAAGATTGCGAATCCAAGACCTGGAAGCATACGTCCTGCGAGTGTCAAACCATCTGCAATCCATTTGTAGGCTTCAACTAAGTCTACTACTGATTGTACGAAGGCACCACCAAAGGCAAGGGCAAAGAAGACTGGAAGGGCACGAGATAAAGCCCAAGGAATCGCACCAAGTAGGTAGTTGCGTTCAATACCTTTATAGTCAAAGCGTTCGATTGCAGCATCCACACGGTGAGCGAAGAAAGTAGTTGTCATACGTCCAAGAACGTCGAAGTATGTCAAGAGAGCTGCTACTGGCACAGCGATTGTAGTGATCGCAAGGGCTGTATCAATTCCTTGTGAAACAGAGAAGGCTGTCGCAAGAACCGCACCAGAAGTTGCGTCGATACGAGAAGCACCACCAAAGGTACCAACCCCAAGAACGAACAGTTGCAAGTTACCACCGATAAGCAGACCAGTAGTCACATCTCCCATGATCAAACCAGTAATGAAACCAGCGAATACAGGGGAACCTGCAGATGAAACGATTGTCAACTCATCACAGATTTGATAAGCTGAGTACAAAGTGAGAAGTAAAATTTGCCACCATTGTATCATAACAATGACCTCCTAAAAATTTTTTCCTATTTTAATAAGCTCAAAAAGTCTGAAACTGGATCATTTGGAACCATTTGAGCAGTGAGTTTCACACCTTTTTCTGCTAGTTTGTGGAAGTCTTCCACATCCTTGTCTACCACGTTGATAGAACGTGTGATAGAGCGCGTTTCTGGTGTTTGAGACATATTGCCGACGTTGAGTGTTTCAAGCGGAACACCTGCTTCAACCAAACCAAGGAAACGGTCTGGTTTACGTGCAACGATAAAGAGACGTTGACTATCGTATTTACCAGCAAGGATATTTGCTGCTGCTTTCTCAACTGGCAAGATACTGAGTTTCACACCTGGTGGTGTAGCAAGTTTCAAACCACTCTTTTCAATATCGTTGTTAACAACTTCGTCGTCTACAACCATAATGCGTGAAACATTTAGTTTTCCAGCCCAAAGGTTGGCTACTTGACCGTGGATCAAACGTCCATCGATACGGCATCCTACAATTGTCATAAGTTTTCCCCCTTTATGTGTTTTAGTGTAGGTTTACGAGTTAAATGAATCTCTTCTTTATATTCGCCCTCAGTTTCAAAGATGACGATGCGGTTATCACCTTGCTTGAGATAGCTATGAGGGATATAAAGTGAGAGAGTCGGGCCGACATTCCAGAAACGTCCTAGGTGACGCCCGTTGACAAAGGCAACTCCCTTACCAAACTCAGACAATTCTAAGTAGGTATCCTTCGGCTCTTCAACAGTAAAGTCGAAAGCGTAAAAGGCTGGTTGTCCTTCTATCCATCCTTTTGAAAAATCAATTTTCTCAGGATTATCCAGTGGTAGTGGATATTGTTTCCAATTCAGTAAGAAATGTAGATCCTTGCAGACACCTGTTCGAATTCCTTTACGCTGCGTATCTGCCAAGAACTTATGTCCGTAGTTGACACGCCCCATATTTTCAATCAAGATGTCAATCTCTGAACAGCCTTCTCGGTTGCCCTGACAGTAGATGTCTTCACCAATCTCTGTCTGGTATTGAGTAGCAATCCATTGACCATCTACAAAGAGTTGAGCTCGGTCACGTCCATCGATGATACGGAGACGTTCCTCTTCTGCATCCCAACTTGCCTCAGTGCGGTAGAGAAGGTAGCCATAACTTTGACCAAGTTCTTCCATCGCTTTTGGATAGAGGCTTTCAGTAGGACTAGAGAGACTATCCAGAGTTTCAAACAAGGAAACTTTTTCGACCAATGGAATGGACCCTATCTCCATGCTTTCCTTATAGAGTGGTTCCAACTGTGGATACTCTGGGAAGTGAGTTGCCATCATCTTCTTGACTGCTAAGTATTTAGCAGTTGGATTTCCTTCTTCATCGAGAAGGGCATCATAGTCGTAAGATGTGACTTGTGGCAAATCCAGAGTTCCTCGAGCCGAGCAACCATTCATGAAACCAAAGTTTGTTCCACCATGGAACATGTAAAGGTTGATAGAGCCTTGTTCCAATACCTCTCGAACAGCTTCTGCCAATTCTTTAGGATCCCGTGTGATGATGGGTTCTTTCCAACGGTTGAACCAACCATCCCAAAATTCCATACACATGAGGGGCCATTTCTTGCCATGCTCATCAAAGAATTCCTGCATCTGTGAAAAGTTGTACGGAGCTTTAGAACCGAAGTTTCCTGTCACAAAGAGGTCGTCTTCGATCAAGGTTCCGGCTTTCAGAGTAGCCCTCCATGGGCCATCTGAAGTAAAGAGTGGGCAATCAATCCCTCGGTCTTCCATCAATTTTCGAATTGCTCGTAGATAAGACTTATCTTCTCCATAAGAGCCATATTCATTTTCGACTTGCATCATGAGAATGTTTCCGCCGTTATCCAACAAGCGAGGCACAAGCCTTGGCAATAATTGGTCATAATAGCGAGCAACAGCCTCGATGTAGGCCGGGTCGGACGAGCGAATTCGCATGTCCTTTGTCAAGAGCCAAGCCGGCAAGCCACCAAATTCCCATTCCGCACAGATAAATGGAGATGGGCGTACAATAGCGTAGAGACCCAACTCTTGTG
>CAJZDE010000081.1:0-6279 GCA_915063165.1 uncultured Streptococcus sp. | reverse complement strand
AAGAGGAAGGCACTTGCTTCTTGTTCCCCAGTTGCAGGGAGTAGTCTTTCCTTGTCTTCTTTGACTGTAGCTGTAACAGGAGCTTTTTCATCTTTTGATGATGAATTATCTGTTACGGCTGGCGCAGGTTTTTCAGTCTCTCTTGGTAGAACATACTCAGGAAGAGTCACAACTGGTGGCGCTTCTGTTCCAACTGAGCTTTGTTTGCTACCTACCTCAATCACTCGATCTTGAGCTGGAGTTGCTTCTGTTTGGAGAACCTTGCGATTGTCACCGTCCACTTCAACATACTCGACTAAGAGACCGTCTTTCCCTTCTGATAGAACTTGCTCTTTTCCTTTGTCTAATTGTGGGTTTTCGCGACGAATCGTCTTGAACGGTACGACCTTATTGACGATTTCTAAGCTTGGAAGTGTAAAGACAAGGTCTTTAACCCCTTCCTCAGGACTTGAAGAAGTAATTGGTTTCTCAGGCTGAGCCGGTTTTTCCGGTTGCGCTGGAGTTTCCGGTTGAGCAGGTTTCTCAGGTTGCGCTGGAGTTTCCGGTTGAACTGGTTTTTCCGGTTGAACTGGTTTTTCCGGTTGCGCTGGATTTTCAGGCTGAACTGGTTTTTCCGGTTGAACTGGCTTTTCAGGCTGAGCCGGAGTTTCAGGCTGAGCCGGTTGTTCAGGTTGAGCAGGTTTCTCAGGCTGAGCCGGTTTTTCCGGTTGAACTGGATTCTCAGGTTGAGTCGGATTTTCAGGCTGAACTGGTTGTTCAGGTTGAGCAGGCTTTTCAGGCTGAGCTGCTTCGAGCTTGCTGATTTGTTCGAGAGCAGTTTTTAGCGCTTGATTGACTGCTTCCTGAGTTTTAGCTTCTTGGATTGCAGCAATGGCTTGGTCAGCAATTTCTAATAATTTCTTCTTAGCTTCCTTGTTGGATCCAAGCTCAGCGACTTTTTTCTCGATAGCTTTTGTCAAGCTGTCCATAGCCTTATCATACTCAATTTCTGGTTGTTTTGGTTCAGCTGGTTGATCAGGTTTAGAAGGCTCTTCAGGCTGTTCCGGTTGCGCCGGTTTTTCAGGCTGAGCTGCTTTGAGCTTGTTGATTTGTTCGAGAGCAGTTTCTAGCGCTTTATTGACTGCTTCCTGAGTTTTAGCTTCTTGGATTGCAGCAATGGCTTGGTCAGCAATTTCTAATAATTTCTTCTTAGCTTCCTTGTTGGATCCAAGCTCAGCGACTTTTTTCTCGATAGCTTTTGTCAAGCTGTCCATAGCCTTATCATACTCAATTTCCGGTTGTTTTGGCTCAGCTGGTTGATCAGGTTTAGAAGGTTCTTCAGGCTGTTCCGGTTGCTCTGGACTAGGTTCCTCTTGGCCTTTTTGATAGTTCTCATCCTTGGATAGGATATCTTGTAGGGCACTGACTGTCAACATGACATCCTGAACATCCACTGCATCAGCACTGAGTTGGTTTCTCAATTTTTCTAGATTTGCTTGGAAAGCTTGGCGTGCAGTAGCCGTATTCTTCAAGCCTGCTGGATCAAAGTTGGACAGATCGTCTTTCCATTTTGAGATAGACTGGATGATATCTGTCTTGCTGTAGAGTTCGCTACCTTCGCCACGAGTGATGAATTGGTCTACCTGGATACCGATATTTCGAGACAAATCGTTTCGATCAGGATCTAGTTGAAGTGTGACTGCGTGCAAGTTTTCGTCCAGACCTTTTAGGCTAACCAGAGTTTGATTGCCTTGGCGTTGGGCTGCACGACCGCTAAAGTATTTCTTACCGTCAATAGTTGAAGCATTTCCCATGCCATCTTGGTAAGGAACTTCTTTGCCATCTAGGAAGACTTTGTAGATACCATGATTTGGATCAACATAGCCCTTGATATCAAGTCCAGTACCGTAGAAGTAAGCTGTGACAGTTGTCTTTTTCTTTTGCTCGTCAGTTAAGCGACCAAAGGAAGCCCAAGACTCCGTCTTTTGGTATTTATCTGCGGAATTGGTTTCATGGTTCCAGCCAGGACTGTAATCCAACTGACTAGCTTGGTCATCATAGCTTGTTTGATCCTTGATCAGAAATTCGGCTTTCATCACTTGGATGGTTGCATCGGTAGCAAAACCGAGCAGGGCACCATCAGTGACAGAAGTGAGCTTGGCTTTGAAGTCAAAGACAGAGTCGGCTTGTTCTGTAAAGTCAATCGTTGGGATGGTCACAGTCTTTTCTGTTTCTCCATCTTCAAAAGTCACATCTTGAGTTGTATCTTGGTAAACTTTACCATGAACCCCAGTTCCAGGTTCTGTGATAAAGCGAACAGTAGCAGCTCCCTTGCTTCCACCAACACGTTTAATCTTAACAGTGACTGGCTTTCCTTTTTCGACTTCGTAGTTGGTAGACTCGAGTTCAAACATCCCCTTGCTATCATTGTTTAGGGTGTAGATCCCTTCTGTAGCAATTGGTTCGCCTGTTTTATTAACGAGAGTAATGGTGTGTTGACCAGGTGCTAAATCATCTGTTTCAAAGACTTTTTGGCTTCGTTTACGGCTAGCATTCTTAGTTTGCACGTCCGCAACTTTTTGACCATCAACATAAACGGACATTTCTCCATGACCTGGATCGACTGTAGAGACAACATAGGCCTTGGTTCCTGTGAAGGTATAGCTTACTTTGGCATCTTTTTGATTGGTCCACATAGAAGTGCCACGAACACCTTCAGCTTCATTGTACCAAGTTGTACCGGCTGTATCCGCTGTTGTATTTGAGTGGTATTCAAGTCCAAGAGGGTAGCCGTCTGTTTTTTCGATACTACTTGGCGTTTTGTAGACAGAGAAGTTGTTCAAGATTGGTGTAGCTTGTGCTCCTGTAATGGTCACACGTATTTTTTGAGCTTCTACAGGTTTACCTTGGATCAAGCGACGGTAACCAACCGTTGAACCTTCTCCGTAAGTCACCCAACGTCCGTTGATTTCAACTTCAATCTTGAAACCTGAGATACGTTGACCTTTGGCAATATCTTCCTTGAGTTCAACGACGTCAAAGCGTCTCTTTTGCCCCAAATCGACTGTAAAGCTACCGGTTGTGGCATCATTTGAGAGCGCCCAGCTGGTGTCATCTTTACCGTCTGTGAGGTGGCTTTCCTTGTAAAGGTGGTTTTGACGAGTCGAACTTGCTGTTACGGTGGCACCTTTGGCAAAGTCAGTCGCATACATTTGATCTAGGGTTGCCTTGAATTCCTTCAAGCGAGCCACATCTGCATCTGCGAATTTCCCTTCTTTATTTGGTGGAATATTGAGAAGGAGCGGGGTTCCACGACCAACGGACTTGAAGTAGATATCCATCAACTCTTTGAGTGATTTCGGCTGTTGATTGTCATGGTAGAACCAGCCTGAACGGATCGAAACGTCAGCTTCCCCTACAGAGTACATATCACCATCTGGGTCACCATGGTTGAGGTATTCGTTTTTCACATCGTCTGTGATGTTAGCTCTCTTGACTTTATGCCATACAGGGTCGCCTGCTATACCTCGTTCATTTCCGATCCAGCGAACGCTTGTCGGTTGAGCAGAGAAGATAGCAATATCTCCTTCGGCTTCTTTGATGTATTTGAACCATTCATCAAAAGTATAGGTTACTTTTTGGGCACCGCTACCACGCGCACCGTCCATCCAAACCTCGATAAATTTCCCTTTGTTACCGTATTTCGGATTACCAAGGATTTCTTTCAGTTGGTTGAGGTAGTATTGGTTGTATTCTTTTTCGGTTGCAACATGGTATTTAGGATGGTTGGCATCCCATGGTGACAAGTAAACACCCATATTCATGTCATACTTGCTAGCAGACTTGGAAACTTCTTCGAGAAGGTCACCCTTACCATCTTTCCATGGGCTAGCAGCTACGGTATGGTTGGTGTACTTAGAAGGATAAGCAACGAATCCGTCGTGGTGTTTAACAACCATAATGGTTCGTTTGAAGCCCGTTTCCTTCAGAGTGCGAATCCACTGGTCAGTATCCAAGTTGGTTGGATTGAAGTATCGAGGGTCTTCTTTCCCATTTCCCCATTCAGAATTGGTATAAGTGTTCATTCCGTAGTGGATGAAGGCTGCCAATTCTTCCTTGTGGTAATCGAGTTGAGCCTTGCTTGGAAGAGGTCCATGATTGCCAATCTCGGTTTCTTTATCTTCTGGATGAGCCACTGGTGGAGTCGGTGTCGTTGGATTAGCTGTATCAGCGACTGGCTCGTATTCAAAGACGACCTCATTCACCCCTTTTTGCTGGATAGTTGCTTCCAAGTTAGCCTTGACTGGACGGTAGCCAGCAATGTCTTTTGCATGGAAGGTGTTGACAAAGGAAACGTCATACTCTTGGCCGTCATTGTTATCAACTGTCGCTTCCGCTAGTTCAGTAGTGGTTCCTTTTTGACGGTAGTAAACTTTGAAGGAGCCTTTGTTGACTTTATAGACTACCTTGATGACACGTGTACCGGCAGGCGCTTTGCTGACAACATTGTGATCTTCAGCCCAAGCATCCTTTAGTTGTTTATTGACTGCTACGCCATCAATGGATACAATTTCGTATTTGTCTTTATTCTTCTGATAGAAGTCCGTCTTCTCAATTTCTTTTTTGAAATTATAGTCAAATGGCGAATCAACAGCTGTCTGTTCGATAAAAGTATCATTATCTTTGACAGGATTTCCTTCTTCGTCTTCGTGTTGGATAACAACGCGACCGTATTCAACTCCCTTGGTCAAGGTAGCAATCCCATCTTGGTTGAAGGAATATTCGTTGCTTCCGATAACAGCTTTCTCATTCCGAAGCATACGCCCCTCATCAGTAAAATAGTAACGATTTCCGTTATCACCTTGGTACCAGCCTTTCACACCATACTTGGCAATCATGTCCTTCACCCATTTAAGTTGTTCAGGTGAAAGGACGAGTCCGCCACCAAAGCGATCCTTTTCGGGAACACCATTGTCAACGGTTCCGTGTTGGTGAACACCGAGAACTTTTCCTTGGCTATCTACAATCCCACCACCAGACAAACCAGATACAGAAGTGGTTTGGTAGGTGATACCGGTCGTTCCCTTATCATCGTAGGACTCAACAGATCGGATAGTCCCATCTGCCTTGTAAAGTTGGCCAGCTAGGATAGGCTGTTTTAACTCTTTTGAGCTCGAGTCTGTTGGGTAGCCAATCGTACTAATGGCTTCTCCTGGTTGATGCGTTTTGTGATCCGCTAAAGGCGCAAAGGTTGCTGCTTTGTTTGGACTAGCAATTGGAAGAGGAATAGGAGCTTCTACAAGAGCAAGGTCGTTTTTATAGCCTTTTCCAAACTCCTTCTTGTTCCAGAAATGAATGTCCTTTTCTCTAAATAGAACCGTAGTTCCAGAAGATGGAAGTGAGTTTTTCTTTTCGCTGTTTGAACCAACGTTATAGTAGAACTGGGCAGATTTTCCACCACGAATGTGACCTTCGCCGGTTTCTTTATTAGCCTCTAGGAAGTTATGTGCAACGGTAAGAATCAAATTAGGTGCAACAAAGATACCAGATCCTGAAACGAGGTAGCGTTGCTCTCCTGCATTGTAAGTGCTGTAAACCATAGTAGCAGCAGTAGCAGGTTGTCCCTCGTAGTTGATGTGTTTGAGGTCTTGTCCTCCGTTAATAATGGCACGGTTTCCGTTTTCAGCTTCTTTTGGCGCTTCTTCCTTATCCTTTAGAATGCTCTTAGTTTCTACTTCTGGACTAGCTTTCTTGTCAACGATAGTAGTCGTGTCGAGTTCTTTGACAGGTGTGTCTGGGTAGGCACGGTTCTGAATGTCTTCAGGGAGCAAATCAGCACTGTTGGTATCTGCAACAGGTGTTTCTTGTTTTTCAGTCTCTACTCGGCCTTCTTCTTTGACTGGTTCAGCCGTGGTCTCTTCTATATCTGCTACTTGTTTCATTTGCTGATCTAAATTGGATGTCGTGGCAGGAGATGTTTCGTCTGCACGTACGGTTCCAGAAGCAAAAAACGCCAGTCCGACGATGACAGAGGCCACACCTACAGTCAACTTCCGAATGCTAAAAGTTTGCCCTTTTTCAAAAAGGTATCGATTCATAATATACTCCTAGTTTTTAGAAAGGCAGTCAGCTACTACCCGAGCCCAAGCTTAACTTGGTTGCATCTATATTTTACGATAAATCAATTCTCTGATAATATGTAAGCCTCTTACCTCCCTATTTATAAAGCGCTTTCATTTTAAGATAAAAAAATTTAAAAGGTCATTTCTCCCTTAAAATGACTGAAAACTTTTAATATAA
>CAJZDE010000080.1:0-6295 GCA_915063165.1 uncultured Streptococcus sp. | reverse complement strand
TGACCAGCCCTTTTCAGCTAACTGTTTTGCAGCCTGATAGCCAATACCACTATTGCCGCCCGTAATAATTACTTTTTTCATTTCTGACCCCGTTAGTCTGAATACTTAAGCATAGCTTCTTCCACTTCTGCCAAGGTTACGCCAAACAACTCTAAACGCTTGAGAAGTTGCTTACCGTTGGAATAACCGATACGGAGCTGTTCACCCAGGTACTCTCTGCGCCTACGACTGTCTGCTCCCGCTAGGAAACCTAGGCGAATCAAGTCACCACGACCGATGTCAAACTCGTTCTCGTTTTCAAATTGCTCTGTCACCTGAGCCAGCGCTGTTTTTAGATCTTCATAGCTGGCGTGTTCGATTCCCAGAGACCGTCCCTTGGACTTGGATTTGGGAACAGCCTCATCTCGCTTGAGAAAGGCATGCTGCACCGTTGGAACGGCCGTCATAATCATACGCCGAATCCGCTCCCCATTAAAATCTGGATCTGTAAAGACAATGACTCCATGCAATTCATGCAGGCGCTGAATGCGTTCTATATCATGGTCATTTATTGCGGAACCTCGTGTCTCATAGGTTTCCACGTCAAAGTAACGTTTGAGATTGGCCGTGTCATCACGCCCTTCGACCACGATGACTTGGGAAATTTTTTCTTTCATCACTTGCTGTCCAATCCAAAGATACGCTCAGCATTTGCAGTCGTTACTGCGGCTAACTCCTCAGTCGTCATCCCACGCAAGTCGGCAATAAAGTCCACCACATAGCGAGTATAGGCTGTTTTATTCTCACGGCCACGTTTAGGAACAGGAGCCAGGTAGGGCGCATCCGTCTCTACCAAAATTTTATCCAAAGGAAGCTCTCTAGCAGCTTCTTGGACATCTGTAGCTTTTTTAAAGGTCACCACTCCTGAGAAAGAAATAGTCATACCAAGCTCGACAAACTTCTCAGCCCACTCGAGAGAGCCTGAAAATGAATGCATAATCCCACCACGAGGACCAACGCCCTCGCTCCTGATAATCTCATAAGTATCTTCCAGCGCATCACGAGTGTGGACCACAAAAGGCAAATCCAAGTCCTTAGACAACTGAATCTGACGACGAAAAACCTGCTCCTGCACTTCCTTAGGTGCTGTCATCCAATGGTAGTCCAGACCAATCTCACCTAAAGCAACAACCTTGTGATGTTTTAGTTTTTCAAGCAAGTAAGCTTCGACCTCATCTGTGTAAGTCCCTGCCTCCGTCGGATGCCAGCCAATAGTTGCGTAGAGCTGCTCATACTCATCTGCTAACTCTAGGGCTAGCTCAATGGTCGGTGTATCAAAACCAACAATATTCATCTGTGTCACACCCATTTCAGCAGCCAAGGCGATTTCTTCGGCCTCACGTCCTGCAAATTCTTCTACATTTAAATGTGTGTGCGTATCAAAAATCATCTCTTCTAACCTCATTCTTCCATCTATTATACCAAAAATAGCATCCCTCGGCTTGGAAAAATATCCAAAAATCAGTCATTCTCCCTTGACTGCCCTTTTTCAAAGCAGTATAATAACACTTATTGAAATTTTCATCAAAGGAAAAGAAAATGTTTAGAAAATTAAAATATACCTTTATCGGTCGACCACTCAAGTCTCTCACAGACGGCGAAGGGGGATTACTTGGAAAAATGCAGGCACTTGCAATGTTATCCAGTGATGCCTTGTCTTCTATTGCCTATGGGCCTGAACAAGTCATTCTCGTTTTAGTTAGTCTCTCTCCTCTCGCTATTTGGTGGAGCCTCCCTATCGGTATTTTTGTCCTCTTACTCCTCGCTAGCTTGACCATTTCCTATCGTCAAATTATTCACGCCTATCCTCAAGGTGGTGGGGCTTATATGGTCACTCGGGAAAATCTCTCCCCTGAACTAGGCTTGATTGCAGGAGGTAGCCTCCTTGTTGACTATATGCTGACAGTAGCCGTATCCGTTGCTTCTGGAGCTGATGCTATTACAGCAGCCATACCTGCCCTCCATCCCTACAATCTTCATATCTCTATTTTCCTAGTCTGCCTGCTCATGCTCTTGAATTTAAGAGGATTGAAAGAATCTGCCAGCTCTCTGATGATTCCCGTCTACCTCTTTATCTTCAGTACCGTCTTTCTCTTACTTTATGGGTTCTTTCAACTATTTACAGGTTCCCTAAACTATCAGGCGACTTCAACCATTGGACAAACTGTTCCGAGCCTTTCCATCGTTCTCCTATTGAGAGCCTTTACCAGTGGCTCTGCCTCTCTGACAGGGGTTGAAGCTATTTCAAATGCGGTACCATTTTTTAAAACTCCGAAAGAAAAGAATGCTGCTCAGACTTTGACCATCATGTCGCTGATTTTAGGATTTCTTTTTGCAGGCATTACCTTCCTAAACTACTGGATGGGTATCACACCTCAACACGGAGAAACCATTCTCTCGCAAATGGCCAGGGGCATTCTGGGAGATTCATTTTTTGGTCATGCTAGCTACTATCTCTTCCAGTTCTCGACAGCCTTGATTCTAGCCGTAGCTGCAAACACTGGCTTTTCAGCCTTCCCTATGCTGTCCTACAATATGGCCAAAAACAAGTACATGCCCCATCTCTTTATGGAAAAAGGGGATCGCCTTGACTACTCCAACGGTATCTTAACTCTGGCCTTTGGGGCTATGATCCTTCTTCTCATTTTTAATGGGAATACTGAACGCTTGATTCCTCTTTATACTATCGGGGTCTTCGTTCCCTTTGCCCTTTCTCAGACTGGGATGATTCGTCATTGGAAAAAGGAAAAAGGAGCAAACTTCTTAAAACCTGCCTTTGCTAATATCCTTGGGGCCATCATTTGTTATGCTATTGTCCTCATTTTACTCCTCTTCAGACTAGGTGATATCTGGCCATTCTTCCCAATTATCCTAGTTCTAACCTTCCTCTTTTTATCCATTCACAGCCATTACCAAAAAGTGGCAAAACAACTGCGACTCTACGAAGGAATTGAAAAGCGCACTTATGACGGTAACCTTGTCCTTGTCCTAGTAGGAAATGTCACTCGAGTAAGTGTCGGAGCCATTAACTACGCTCAAAGTATCGGTGACGAAGTGTTGGCCATGCACATTTCTACTAAAGAAACGGCGGAAAAAGACCAAGAAATCCTCCAGGAATTTGCCGATTACTTCCCAAATATCACTCTGAAGAATATCAACACTAGCTACCGCGACATCATCACCCCTAGCGTTAAGTATGTCAAACGAATCGCCCAAGAAGCTAAGCAAAAAAACTACACCGTTACAGTCCTTGTACCACAGTTTATCCCTAACAAGCCTTGGCAAAATATCCTGCACAATCAAATGAGCCTCAAACTAAAATACGCTCTCAGATGGCATGAAGACGTCGTTGTCGCCAGTTACTCTTATCACTTAAAAGAATAAGCGAAAACTCAAAATCAGTAACTTATATCTGGTTTTGAGTTTTTTGTATATGACCTTTTAAATGTGCCCTCCATGAGTTTCATTTGAAACTGACGATTTCGTGGACAGTTCACTATGTAGGATAAAAAGAAAAGCCAGTAGACTCGAGTTCCTACTGGCTTCTTTGTTGAATTCGTTTGGATTATGCAGCCAAAACTTTGCGTCCTTTACGACGACGAGCTGCCAATACGCGACGACCGTTTTTAGTTGACATACGGTTACGGAATCCGTGTTTACGCGCACGACGAAGTTTACTTGGTTGATAAGTACGTTTCACGATGAATACCTCCTCATAGATTTTGTATTCGTTTAGCCGGCTATAAAGTGATCAGTTACTAAACATACTTTACTATTCTATCTGATTCTTACCTATTTGTCAATAGCTCTAAGGAAATGTTTCCTGCTTTTCCCTATGAAAGCCTTATCTACGATACTGATTCAAGAAACGTGTCATCTTTTCTTGGATTTGCGCCAATTCATCCACACGAGGAAGGTAAACGATACGGAAATGGTCTGGTTCCTTCCAGTTAAAACCACGACCATGAACCAAGAGAACCTTTTCCTGCTTCAAGAAATCAAGAACGAACTGTTCATCATCATCGATGCGGTACATATTGCGGTCAATTTTAGGGAAGATATAAAGACCCGCCTTTGGCTTGACCGCAGACAAACCTGGAATATCTTGGATGGCATTGTAAATGAAGTTTCTTTGCTCGTAAATCCGTCCACCAGGAAGGAGCAATTCATCCACTGACTGGTGCCCACCCAGTGATGTTTGTACGACTTGCTGGGCCAAAACGTTAGAGCAAAGACGCATATTGGACAGCATATTGAGCCCTTCGATATAGCCCTTGACATGGTGCTTAGGACCAGATAAGACCATCCATCCTACACGAAAACCAGCGATACGATGAGATTTTGACAGACCATTCATGCTGACACAGAAAACATCTGGTGCCAAGCTCGCCACAGGCGTATGCACATGCCCATCCATCACCATGCGGTCGTAGATTTCGTCCGCAAAGATGATCAAATCGTTTTGACGAGCAATCTCAATAATCTCCAACAAGAGTTCCTTAGGATAAAGGGCTCCAGTTGGGTTGTTCGGATTGATAAGAACGATTGCCTTGGTATTGGAAGTAATTTTTGACTTGATATCGTCAATATCTGGGTACCACTCTGCAGCTTCATCACAGATATAGTGAACGGCATTTCCCCCAGCTAGGCTGACCGCGGCTGTCCAGAGAGGATAGTCTGGCATAGGCACCAAGACCTCATCGCCATTATCCAAAAGCCCTTGCATGGACATAACAATCAGCTCACTGACACCATTTCCAAGGTAGATATCATCAATATCCACATTGGGGAATTTCTTTAGTTGGCAATACTGCATGATAGCCTTACGGGCTGAAAAAATTCCTTTGGAGTCAGAATACCCCTCACTATCACGCGCATTCATAATCAAGTCATGAATGACCTCATCTGGTGCTGTGAATCCAAATTCTGCTGGATTCCCTGTATTCAGACGTAAAATCTTTTCTCCGTTTGCTCGCATCCGCATAGCTTCTTCCAAAACAGGGCCACGGATATCATAGGCAACATGCTCTAACTTACTAGACTTGTTATATTCTTTCATCTTGTTTCCTCAATTCATAGAGATAGTAACATTATACCACTAGAAAGGGATTGCGACAAGTTTCCTGAAATGAGCAAGCAAAGAAAAAACTCATAACGACTGGGTTCTCACTGTCTAAACAACTAGAATGCAGAAGTATTTTCTCACATACCAAAAGACAGACCTAGAAAGATCAGCGCTAAAAAGGAATCATACAAAAGATTAAACATGAGAAAGAGCCCCCACGTGACCAAATAGTCCAAGCGACCACTTCTCTTTGCAATCACAAATAAAATGATGTGGTAGACTAAGTGAAAGAGAAGAAAAGCAACAAAACCTGGATAGAGAACGGGTACGACTCTTTCCAGCTGCCAAAGCATCACTACTTCCACTACAAGTGACGCAAGGATAATTCCATGATAAAGAAAACTTGTTTTTTTAGAAGCTTGAACAGAATCTTTCATACTTTCTCTCCCCCACTGTGTTTCCTACTATCTTGTTTTCTTTTATTTTAACATATCTCCACCAAATCAAATCTCCGATAATATTTATTTAAATATGATTTTTACTTTACTTCTTTAGTGAAAAGGGTTACAATAACAGTAAGAAAATTTCAGGAGGTTTCATTATGGCACAACGTTACCAAAATGTTATGGTCGCAATTGATGGTTCTAAAGAAGCGGACTTAGCTTTCGTTAAAGGTGTTTACACTGCTCTACGCAACGAATCCAAGCTCACCATTGCCCATGTTATTGACACACGCGCTCTTCAAAGCGTGTCTACCTTTGATGCTGAAGTTTACGAAGAACTCCAAGTCGATGCTGAAAGTCTGATGAAGGAGTACGAAAAGCGCGCAAGAGATGCTGGTGTGACCGATATTCACATCGTCATCGAAATGGGAAATCCAAAAACCCTCCTTGCCCGTACTATTCCAGACGCAGAAAATGTTGACCTAATTCTCGTTGGTGCAACAGGGCTCAATGCCTTTGAACGCCTCTTGGTTGGCTCTTCATCTGAGTACATTCTCCGCCATGCAAAAGTCGATTTGCTGGTCGTGAGAGAAAGAGAAAAAACATTGTAATCATTTAAAAAGGGAGCCTTGGGCTCCTTTTTGTTTCTATTTTTTTCTTTCTTTATGTCGCTCATAAGCTTTAAACTGACGTTGTAGTTCCTGTCGGATGGCAGGTTCCGGAGCATATTTTTCTTCCCAGTCATCTG
>CAJZDE010000079.1:0-6305 GCA_915063165.1 uncultured Streptococcus sp. | reverse complement strand
GAATTCCTTAGAAAACTTCATTTTCAATGATTCTATTTCTTGAAAATGTACGATAGATACCCTAGAAAGGGGTGAGGCCTATGTTAAATCTAACAGACTTTGAAAAGAAGATTATAGAAGGCTCATATAAGAAAGAAAAACCAGAAATTATACGTAGGGTAGCTAGATAGCTAGTCTAAATTTTTTAAAACAAAGGTCAAAGATAGTCAATATCAGAGATTGCAAATAATAAACAATAAACGAGGTAAAGAATATGAACAACAACTTTAATAACTTTAACAACATGGATGATTTATTTAACCAATTGATGGGTGGTATGCGAGGATATAGTTCTGAAAAACGTCGCTACTTGATTAATGGACGCGAAGTGACACCTGAGGAATTTGCTCAGTATCGTGCAACTGGGAAATTACCAGGAAATGCAGAATCTGATGCGCAAATGCAACAACACGCTTCAGGTATGAAACAAGACGGTGTCCTTGCTAAACTAGGTCGTAACTTGACAGCGGAAGCTCGCGAGGGCAAGCTGGATCCTGTTATCGGACGAAACAAGGAAATTCAAGAAACATCTGAAATCCTCTCACGTCGTACCAAGAACAATCCTGTTCTGGTCGGAGACGCGGGTGTTGGTAAGACAGCCGTTGTCGAAGGTCTAGCGCAAGCCATTGTGAACGGAGATGTTCCAGCTGCTATTAAGAACAAGGAAATCATTTCCATTGATATCTCAGGTCTCGAGGCTGGTACTCAATACCGTGGTAGCTTTGAAGAAAACGTTCAAAACTTAGTCAATGAAGTGAAAGAAGCAGGCAATATTATCCTCTTCTTTGATGAAATTCACCAAATTCTTGGTGCTGGCTCTACTGGTGGTGATAGTGGCTCTAAGGGGCTTGCAGATATTCTCAAGCCAGCTCTTTCACGTGGTGAGTTGACAGTCATTGGGGCAACGACTCAGGATGAATACCGTAATACTATCTTGAAGAATGCTGCGCTTGCTCGTCGTTTCAACGAAGTCAAGGTCAATGCTCCTTCAGCAGAGGATACCTTTAAAATCCTTCAAGGGATTCGTGACCTCTATCAACAACACCACAATGTCATCTTGCCAGACGAGGTCTTGAAGGCAGCAGTGGATTATTCTATCCAATACATTCCACAACGCAGCTTGCCAGATAAGGCTATCGACCTTGTCGATGTAACGGCAGCTCACTTGGCAGCTCAACATCCTGTAACAGATGTGCATGCTGTTGAACGGGAAATTGAAGCAGAAAAAGACAAGCAAGAAAAAGCAGTTGAGGCAGAAGACTTTGAAGCAGCTCTCAATGCTAAAACACGTATTGCAGAATTAGAGAAAAAAGTTGCAAACCACACAGAAGACATGAAAGTGACTGCAAGCATCAACGATGTGGCTGAGTCTGTGGAACGAATGACAGGTATTCCAGTGTCACAAATGGGAGCGTCAGACATCGAACGTTTGAAAGATATGGCTCATCGCTTGGAACACAAGGTAATCGGCCAAGATAAGGCAGTAGAAGCAGTAGCTCGTGCTATCCGTCGTAACCGTGCTGGTTTTGATGAAGGAAATCGCCCAATCGGTAGCTTCCTCTTTGTAGGTCCAACTGGGGTTGGTAAGACAGAACTTGCTAAGCAATTGGCACTGGATATGTTTGGGACCAAGGATGCGATCATCCGTTTGGATATGTCTGAATACAGTGACCGCACAGCTGTATCTAAGTTGATCGGTACAACAGCTGGTTATGTGGGGTATGATGACAATAGCAATACCTTGACAGAACGTGTTCGTCGCAATCCATACTCTATCATCCTCTTGGACGAAATTGAAAAGGCTGATCCTCAAGTCATTACCCTTCTCCTCCAAGTCTTGGATGATGGTCGTTTAACTGATGGTCAAGGAAATACAGTGAACTTCAAGAACACTGTCATTATCGCAACATCAAATGCTGGATTTGGCTATGAAGCCAACTTGACAGAAGATGCAGATAAACCAGAATTAATGGATCGTTTGAAACCATACTTCCGTCCAGAATTCCTCAATCGCTTTAACGCAGTTATCGAGTTCTCACACTTGAATAAGGAAGACCTTTCTAAGATTGTGGACTTGATGTTGGCTGAAGTCAACCAAACCTTGGCTAAGAAAGACATTGATTTGGAAGTTAGTCAAGCAGCTAAGGACTTTATCACAGAAGAAGGCTATGATGAAGTTATGGGTGTTCGTCCACTCCGTCGCGTGGTGGAACAACAAATCCGTGATAAGGTGACGGACTTCCACTTGGATCATCTAGATGCCAAACATCTGGAAGCAGATATGGAAGATGGCGTTTTGGTCATTCGTGAAAAAGCCTAACTCAAGATTTTGAGAATAAAAAAAGAAGGAACTAGCTAAAAAGCTGGTTCCTTTTTGTGTTTAGATGACATGACGCTCAAAGGCATCATCTGAGATTCCTTGTTCCAGGATGAGTTTCGCCCATTCTTTAGCAGAAAAGAGGCTGTGGTCCTTGTAGTTTCCGCAAGATTCGATGGTTGTTCCAGGAACATCTTCCCAAGTAGTGGTTTCAGCAATTTCTTTGAGCGAATCCTTGATAACAGCTGCAATCTCAGCGCTAGTATGGTGCCCCCACATAATCATGTGGAAGCCTGTACGGCAACCAAACGGCGAACAGTCAATCATGCCGTCAATGCGGGTACGGATGAGTTTGGCTAAGAGGTGCTCAATGGTGTGAAGGCCAGCGGTAGGGATAGAGTCTTCATTTGGTTGCACCAAGCGGATATCAAAGTTGGAGATGACATCTCCCTTTGGTCCTGTTTCTTCCCCAATCAAGCGAACATAAGGTGCTTTGACAATGGTGTGGTCAAGTTCAAAACTTTCAACAATAACTTCTTTTGACATGGTAGTTCCTTTCAGTTTTCTTCTTTCATTATATCATAAAGGGTGCTGTTGAGATAGAGAGAAAACCTCTCCGATGAAGGAGAGGTTTGAGTTTTTTATTTGCGATATAAGCGGTCGTATTGGTAATAAGGGTCAAAGGTTACGTTGATACCCAATTTGCGAAGGACATTCTTGTCTTCATCGGTCAGGATGATGGTTGAGTGAGCTTCGCTTCCTTTGAGATTCCCAAGTTCCTCCATGGCACGCGCAGCGTCAGGATTTTCCATAGCTGTGATTGCAAGAGCAATCAGGATTTCATTTGAGTGGAGGCGAGGATTGCGGCTACCTAGATGATTGATTTTAAGACCTTGAATTGGTTTGACAACTTCAGGCTCGATGAGTTTCACTTCCTTAGCAATGTCAGCTGATTTCTTAATAGCGTTGATCAAGGCAGCAGCTGTGGGACCAAAGAGTTCTGAGTTTTTACCAGTTACGATTTCCCCATTTGGCAATTCGAGTGCTAGGGCAGGTCCGCCAGTTTCTTCCGCCTTTTGACGTGCAGCAACAGCAACTTGACGGTCTGCAGGTGTGATGCCGAGGTCGTTCATGAGAAGTTCAATCTTCTTGACAGCAGTTTCTCCGACTTTTTCAGCTTTAAAATCAAGAACAGTTTGATAGTAGCGACGGATGATTTCTTGTTTAGAAGCTTCGACAGCAGCTTCATCATCTGTAATAGCGAAACCAACCATGTTGACACCCATGTCTGTTGGTGAAGCGTATGGAGATTCACCGAGAATGCGTTCTAACATACGTTTGAGTACTGGGAAGATTTCGATATCACGGTTGTAATTGACAGTAGTTTCTCCGTAGGTTTGGAGATGGAAAGGGTCAATCATATTGACATCATCAAGGTCTGCGGTTGCAGCCTCGTAGGCCAAGTTGACCGGATGATGAAGGGGAAGATTCCAAACTGGGAAGGTTTCAAACTTAGCGTAACCAGACTTGATGCCATTGAGTTGATCATGGTACATATTGGACATACAAGTTGCCAATTTTCCAGAACCAGGTCCAGGAGCTGTTACGACGATCAAGTTGCGACTGGTTTTGATGTAGTCGTTTTTCCCCATACCTTCTGGAGAAATGATGTGGTCCATATCCGTCGGGTAACCTTTGATTGGATAATGAAGATAAGAATCAATCCCGTTTTTATCTAACTGGTTGCGGAAGGCATCTGCAGCGGGTTGGCCAGCGTATTGTGTGATGACAACGGAACCAACAAAAATCCCTAATTCATTGAATTTATCAATCAAACGAAGAACTTCTTGGTCATAAGAAATGCCCAAGTCACCACGCGCTTTAGAATGCTCGATGTTGCTGGCATTAATGGCGATCACAACTTCAACCTGCTCTTTCAATTCTTGCAAGAGCTTGATTTTATTGTCAGGCTCATAACCAGGAAGGACTCGAGCGGCGTGGAAATCTTCCAACATTTTGCCACCAAACTCCAAATAGAGCTTGCCGTCAAATTGGTTGATGCGCTCCAAAATGTGGTCGCGCTGTAGATTCAAATATTGTTCAGAACTAAAAGCTTGTTTTTTCATTTTTTTACCTCTGACCTCTATTATAATAAAAAATTGGAAGTTAGGAAACTACGGAGTCGAAAAAGAAATCAAAAAGATTAGGCAAACGCTTGCACTAAGTTTTAAAAAGCGCTATCATAGTCTATAGATTATTAAAATAATGAGGTAAGAAGATGCAAGAAAAATGGTGGCACAATGCCGTAGTCTATCAAGTCTATCCCAAGAGTTTTATGGATAGCAATGGAGATGGGATTGGTGATTTACCAGGAATTACCAGTAAATTAGACTATCTAGCCAAGTTAGGAGTCACAGCGATTTGGCTTTCTCCTGTTTATGACAGTCCGATGGATGATAATGGCTATGATATTGCTGATTATCAAGCGATTGCAGCTATTTTCGGAACTATGCAGGATATGGACCAACTGATCGCAGAAGCTAAGAAGCGTGATATTCGAATTATCATGGACTTGGTGGTCAATCATACCTCGGATGAACACGCCTGGTTTGTCGAGGCCTGTGAGAATCCTGATAGCCCTGAGCGTGACTACTATATCTGGCGGGATGAGCCTAAGGATTTGGAGTCTATCTTTAGTGGGTCTGCTTGGGAATACGATGAAAAGTCGGGTCAATACTATCTCCACTTTTTCAGTAAGAAACAGCCGGATCTCAACTGGGAGAATGAAAAACTGCGCCAGAAAATTTACGAGATGATGAACTTCTGGATTGATAAGGGCATTGGCGGTTTCCGTATGGATGTTATTGACATGATTGGGAAAATTCCTGATGAGAAGGTAGTGAATAATGGTCCTATGCTCCATCCCTATCTCAAGGAAATGAATCAGGCGACCTTTGGCGACAAAGATCTCTTGACAGTAGGAGAGACCTGGGGAGCAACGCCAGAGATTGCTAAGCTTTACTCGGATCCAAAAGGACAAGAATTGTCAATGGTCTTCCAGTTTGAACACATCTGTCTTCAGTATCAGGAAGGGCAACCTAAGTGGCACTACCAAAAAGAGTTAAATGTAGGGAAGTTAAAAGAGATTTTTAACAAATGGCAGACAGAGCTGGGAGTTGAAGACGGCTGGAATTCTCTCTTCTGGAATAACCATGACCTCCCTCGCATCGTCTCAATCTGGGGAGATGACCAAGAATATCGCGAAAAATCTGCCAAAGCCTTTGCAATCTTGCTTCATCTCATGAGAGGGACACCTTATATTTATCAGGGTGAAGAGATTGGAATGACCAACTATCCGTTTGAGACACTGGATCAAGTAGAAGATATTGAATCCCTCAACTATGCGCGTGAAGCTCTTGAAAAAGGCGTTCCGATGGAAGAAATTATGGACAGTATCCGTGTTATTGGTCGTGACAATGCCCGTACTCCGATGCAATGGGATGAAAGCAAAAATGCTGGTTTCTCAACAGGTCACCCTTGGTTGGCAGTTAACCCAAACTATGAAGAAATAAACGTTCAAGAAGCGCTGGCAAATTCAGATTCTATTTTCTATACTTATCAAAAACTCGTTCAAATCCGTAAGGAGAACAGTTGGCTGATTCGCGCTGATTTTGAATTGCTTGATACAGCTGATAAGGTCTTTGCCTATATCCGTAAAGATGGCGACCGCCGCTTCCTAGTTGTGGCCAACTTGTCCAATGAAAAACAAAACTTTTCAGTAGAAGGAAGAGTTAAGTCAATCTTGATTGAAAACACTACTGCTAAAGAAGCAGTTGAAAAACAAACCTTGGCTCCATGGGATGCTTTCTGTGTGGAACTAACGGATTAAAATAAGTGAACCTCAAGCCTTTGATGCTTGGGGTTCTTTTGTTGAAAAATATATAGAAAA
>CAJZDE010000078.1:0-6328 GCA_915063165.1 uncultured Streptococcus sp. | reverse complement strand
GTCTTCTCAGACCCACGCTTCAACATCGATGTCTTGAAAGTGGAAGTTCCAGTCAATGTCAAATACGTTGAAGGCTTTGGCGATGGTGAAATCGTGTATACACGCGAAGAAGCAGCAGCCTTCTTCAAAGCACAAGATGAAGCGACTAACTTGCCATATATCTACTTGAGTGCAGGTGTATCAGCCAAACTCTTCCAAGAAACCCTTGTCTGTGCCCACGAATCAGGCGCAAACTTCAACGGCGTTCTTTGCGGACGTGCAACATGGGCTGGATCAGTTGAAGCTTACATCAAAGATGGTGAAGCAGCAGCTCGCGAATGGCTGCGTACAACTGGATTTGAAAACATTGACGAACTCAACAAAGTTCTTCAAACAACAGCGACTTCATGGAAAGAACGTGTAGAATTTTAAGGATTTTACTTGTAAGATTTGTTGATAAGAATCTATTTATAGAGGCTTGACAAGCGAGAATTCACATAATAGAATTGAACCATAGGAAGTGAATGCGCTTTCTATGGTTTGTTTACTTAAGAGAAATAGATCAAAGGAGAGAAGAATGAGAGCATACACAGAGCGTGTATTTGGAAATCATGAGGGCAAGGATGTTTTGGCCTATCGCTTTGAGACTGATGGTGGTTACCAGCTTGAAGTTATGACTTATGGTGCGACCATTTTGCGCTATGTCACACCTGACAAGGCTGGGAATTTTGCCAATGTGATCTTGGGTTTTGATGATTTTGCTAGCTATGTAGGCAATAGTCCCAAGCATGGAGCAAGTGTAGGTCCTGTAGCGGGCCGTATTGCAGGTGCAACATTTGAGCTCAATGGTCAGACCTATGACCTTGAAGTCAACAACGCTAGCAACTGTAACCACAGTGGTTCAACAGGTTGGGATTCGAGCTTGTTTGAATTGGTTGAGGTGAGCGACCATGGCTTGACTCTCTACACAGAGCGTACAGACGGGACAGGAGGATTTCCTGGTAATCTTAAGATTTGGATTAGCTACCACTTGGAAGAAACTGGTGCCTACGAAGTCAGCTATAAGGTGACGACAGATCAGGATACGCTGGTCAATCCAACTAATCATAGCTACTTCAACTTATCTGGTGATTTCACGCAGACAATTGATCGCCATGTCTTCCAGCTAAATACGGAGGGCATTTACCCAATCGCTCCAGACGGTGTTCCAGCTAAGACTCCAGATGCTGATCGCGATGTGGTGAAACACATCTACAATGGTGCTTTGCTCAAGGATATCTTTGCAGAGAACGATGAGCAAATCCAGTTGGTATCTGGTTTGGATCACCCATTTGCTCTCCCTGCAGGTCATGACAATGCTGGTTTCCTTTATGATCAAAACTCAGGTCGTTTCCTGCTTTTCAAGACAGAGGCCCCTTGCCTTGTGGTCTACACAGCAAACTTTGTGGATGAGAGTGTCATCATAGGAGGTCAGCCAATGGTACAGCACAATGGGATTGCCCTTGAAGCGCAGGCTTTACCAGATGCTATTCATAGCGACCTCAAAGACCAAGTCATTCTCAAAGCAGGGGAAACCTTCACCAGCAAAACTCGTTACGAGCTTGTTGTTAAATAAAAAGAAGAGCTGGTTTCCAGCTCTTTTGAGTTGTCTTCGTTGACATTTTATTTCAACAGTGTATAATTGATGTAATATATGAAGTTACAGCAAAAAGGAGACACCCTATGACTTATGCTTACAAAAGCCACATTTACCTAGCAGAGGCGGTTTTAAATGTCAAGGATGTGACGAGTCAAACGGCTTTTTATCACCAGATTATTGGCTTGGAGATTTTATCGCAAACGGAGACAGAAGCGATTTTGGGACTTGGTAAAAAAGCCTTGGTTCACTTGATTCAGGCCGAAAAGGATGGTGAAGTAAGGGAGCATTATGGGCTCTACCATCTGGCGATTTTGTTGCCGACACGAAAAGCCTTAGCAGATGTCTTGAAACACCTAAGTGACTTACGGATTCCTCTGGTCGGGGGTGCAGATCATGGATACAGCGAGGCCATTTATCTAGAGGATTTAGAAGGAAATGGCATTGAACTCTACCGTGATAAGCCAGTGTCTTCATGGGATATTCGAGAAGACGGCCGCATTATCGGTGTGACCGAAGCCCTTGCGGCACAGGATATCTATGAGTTAGGGGAAAAGGTGGATCCCTTTGTCCTAGCTGAAGGGACGGGAATGGGGCATATCCACCTATCAGTGAAGGATAGTCACGCGGCGAGTCAGTTTTATCAAAAGGTGTTGGGGCTAGAGGATAAATTTACTATTCCTAGTGCTAGTTGGATAGCGGCTGGTCAGTACCATCACCACCTGGCTGTCAATGAATGGGCTGGAAAAGGTCTGGCTCCGCGTGAGCAAGGCTTGCCAGGCTTGGCCTACTACGTCCTTGAGGTCGAAAGTAAGGAGGAACTCCTAGCCATCGTTAAGCAAGCACAGGAGCTAGAAGCACCGATCAAGTGGTTAAATTTGAGTGAAGTGGATCTTCTAGACCCAGACGGCATTGTGACCCGCATTCGCTTGGAACGATGAGATGTGAAAACCACATCGTAGACATAGAAAAAGGCGGACAAGCTCGTATTCTGTTTTTAGAATGCGGACTTGTTCGCTTTTTATGAAATGATAAAGAGTAAAAGAGCTATAGCTATAACCAGACTGTAAAGGTAATCACCTGTTTTTTGTAGGTGACAAATATTTTACCTCTAAATAGACTGACGAGATGCTGAGCCATAGAGAGACCAATTCCGTGTCCAGATATGGTTTGGTTGTTATGAGAGGTCTCTGCACGATAAAAGCGATCAAAGAAACGCTTAATATTAACTGCTTGTCCATCCTTATAATCATTAGAAATAGTGATGCAAGTTCGTTTGCGTAGTAGGTAATTTTTGCGTTGGAGCGTCAAGCGAATCGTTCCAGCGGGATCGCAGTATTTTCGGGCATTGTCAAGAAGGATGCTAAGAAGCTCATAAAATTCTTCTTGGGCTACTTTTTCTACAACGTCTGCTTCAATAGAACTTTCAAATTTTTTATCTTCTTTGGTAAAGAGAGGAGCAAAATCTGAGGCAACCTTTTCAGCGATAACGGAGATATTTTGAGGAGCTAGTTTGATATCCTCTTGTTCCTCGAGCCGAGCAAGTCGGATGAGTCTTCCAATCAGGTGGTTGAGTCGTTCCGTCTGTTCTTTAGTGCTAATACTCCACTCAGTCTCTCCCTCTATTAACTCCTGTAGCTCGGTATTGGCCGAAATGATGGCTAGAGGCGTTTTGAGTTCGTGTCCTGCATTGGTGATAAACATCCGTTGTTTTTCATAGTTTTTGATAAAAGGACGAATAACAATCCCTGAAATCAAGGTGAAGAGCAGTATGAGGAGGAGTAAGCTAGCCAAGGCCAGCCAGATAGAGACCTGAAGTAAGGTATCTCGTTCTCGGATATAGTTAGTCGTCTCAAAGAAGACCAGTAGTTTCCCAGTCGTAGATTGGCTCACTTGGTAGGTAAAATAGCGTCCCTTATGAGTAATAGAACCATAAGTTTCTTGCTTTTTGAGGATGTTTGGGAGAAAACTTTTGACTTCAGCCTCAGTTAAGGACTGGACATTTGTAAGGGAGATGGCGTAGTCATTTTCCTTTTCTCTGACGGAGAAGTATTGAAAATTATAGACAATCCCTTCTTGGATATTTTTCTCAGTCAGACTTTCTTTGATTTCGTCTGTAATAGGAAGTTCGCCCTCATTCTTGGTTAAGATAGAGAGGACGGTGTGGATGTTACCCTCCGTCTGAGTGTAGACGATACTATTCATCAAGACTAGAAAGAAGGTTAGAATCAGAGCAATGGTAAGAGTAGCCGTTGCGATAAATTTGATGCGTAGTTTTCGAAACATCTAGTCACCTCCTGTCAATTGGAAGGGGCCTTCTGCAGCCCCAAGTATTTGTAAGCTAGACTGTACACTTTGGAGTTTTTGGCGTAGGTAGGAGATATAGAGAAAGACGAGCTCGTGATCCTGTTCTTCCAGCTCGTCTGGCCAGACCTGCTCTAGTAGTTGTTGACAACTGAGGGGTTGGTTAGCGTGCTGGATGAGGAGAGTCAAGAGTTGGGTCTCCTTTTTCCCCAAACGAATGCTGTTTGTAGCAGCCAATTCTTGTTCATCAATATCCAAGCGGGTATTTCCTAATTCGACTGTATCCGGAGTATAGTCTTCCAGGCGGCGTGCAGTAGAACGGAGTCTAGCCAAGAGCTCCTTGAGCGAGAAAGGTTTAGTCAAGTAGTCGTCAGCACCTGCATCGAGTCCGGTTACACGGTCATCTACTTCGGCCATGGCTGTCAGCATGATAACGTGGGTCGTATTGCCTGCCTGGCGAATTTCTTTGAGGGCTTCGATTCCAGTTTTAATTGGCATCATGATGTCAAAAATCATGAGGTGATAGTGGTTAGATTCAGCCTTTTCGACAGCGTCTTGTCCGTTAAAAACAGAATCAACGCTGTAGCCTTCGCATTCTAAAGCAACAGTGATAACACGGTTTAGTTGGGTTTCATCTTCGGCAAGTAGGATTTTCATAGGTTCTCCTTAGTCTTGATCAGAGCGCTGAATCAAATCACGGATGGTCTGCATGGTCAAGTCACAAGAAGCAAGCTCATCGGCACAACGTTTGAGCTCGCGCGTGATTCGCTCAGGATTTTGGATGTTTTTCTTGTATTTCATCTGGTGTTCGAGGCTAGCCCAGGAGTCCATGGCAATTGTGCGCAGTTGAATCTCGATAAAATAGGTACCCTGGTCATTTCCCAGACAGTCTGGGTAGGGAGTGGTCACCTCTAGAATCAGATGATAGGAACGGTAGCCGTTGGGTTTGACCTGACGGATATAGTCTTTCTCTTTGAAAATATGGATGCTTGGCATCTGGCGAATATACTCTACGATGCGGTAGATATCATCTGTAAAGCCTGTGATAATTCGAACGCCAATAGCATCTCGTATTTCTTTAAGAGCAGATTGACTTGTCTGAGGAAGGCCCTTGCGTTGGCATTTTTCACGCATGCTTTTTTCTGTTTTGATGCGCGCATGCAAATGCTCATATAGTTTGAGGTTGGTTTCTTTTTTGTAATTGGCTGCGGCCTCCTCTATGTCTTGAATAAAGGTTTGCAAGATGATGGGTAAATAGGCTTCACAGCTATCATAGATAGAATTCATAAGAACGTCCATTCTGAACAGTTTTGTTACTATTATATCATGAAAACGCAGATATGAGATAAGTTCCTACAAAGACAGACGGGATGAGAATTTTGACAAAGCCCCTTATTCGAGATATAATGAAGAAAAATCGAGCAAGGAAAAAGAAATGACAAACTCAAAGTATATAACACGCTTGAAACGTTCAGAGGGCCAGTTGCGTGGGATTCAAAAGATGATTGAAGAAGATCGTGACTGCGCTGATATTGTGACGCAGTTGACAGCAGTGAAATCGAGTGTTGAGCGCGTGATTGAGATGATGATTACGGAAAATCTCACCGCCTGCATTAACCAACCACTAGATGATCCCGAGGCTCAAAAGGAACGCCTAGAAAAGGCCATCCGATACCTGATTAAACGGAAATGAACTAATTTTTTGAGACGATAGTTGCAAAGGCATATCTAACTATTAATAGAATAGTTTAATTTGAATCAAAAGAGGCTGGGTAAAAAGTCTTTAAAATTAAAAAACGCATACTATCAGGTGTTGAAAAGCCTTGATACTATGCGTTTTATTGTGGGGAGATTTATACTCTTCGAAAATCAAATTCAAACCACGTCAGCTTCACCTTGCCGTACTCAAGTACAGCCTGCGGCTAGCTTCCTAGTTTGCACTTTGATTTTCATTGAGTATTACTTCATTTTCTCCTGAAATTGAGTTGTTGCCCAGCTTCTTTTGATTATTCTACTTGCCCAGGCCAAGCATTCATACCACCTTCTACATTGGTAACGGTGAGGCCTTGAGCTCTAAGAAATTGACAGGCAGATGCAGAACGTACTCCACCTTGACAGATAACATGGTATGCATGGTCCGGTTTGAGTTCTTTGTAGCCTTGCTCCAAGCTACTTAACGGAAGATTTTTTGCACCTGGCGCATGTCCTGCTTGGAATTCATGTATTTCACGGACATCGATAAGATCTAGATTTTCATTTTGATATTTTTCATAAAAGTCAGCCATGCTGATACTAGTTTCCATATTCGACTCCTTCTGGTTTAGCCATTTTGTATAGTGAATAAGCGCCGTCAAGGTTTTGGACGGTAAATCCTGCTTGTTTGAGGATACGCTCTGCGATATAGCTACG
>CAJZDE010000077.1:0-6380 GCA_915063165.1 uncultured Streptococcus sp. | reverse complement strand
AGAAAGATTGTTTAGAGCACAAATAATATCATTAATTGTAGTCTTTAAATCACTGGGTTCTATTCTAATAAAAATCACGTTTGGATGGGAATATCCTTTATCTGATATCTTAAAGCATTCAATCACATCCCCCATCAAAAATAAACTCCTTTCTCTATTGTGACCCTACTCCACCTTCACCTGTCCATTCATAAGCATTGGCAAGAGCCAATCGCGAAGTTGGGTGAGTTCTTGATTTTGTCTTTTATTTTTTGAAATCAGACTTATCAATGGACTGTATATTCTAACAAACTCATCAACCACCTTTTTATTATATGGCGATGCAATATTATTAACATCACCAATAGTAATATATTTAATAATAGATCCATTAGATCCCTTGCGTAGTTTTTCGACTGACTGTAAACATGCCATATACATGAATATCAACATATTTTCATCTTCAGACTGTATGACATACGTACGCTGATATGCTTCAAATTTTCCTTCAGTAAAATTCACATAGAAATTACCATTCCCAGCTATTAAAATTGCTTTTCCTTCAAATGAAAATTCATCAGCTTTTATAGGTGAATTTGCAGTAGTCCAAAAATTATATTGTCCATTTTCAGTCCCAAAATTCGCATCTCTTTTTCCTGTAGCAATTTGGAGTTCACCTACTTTTGACACTCCCCACCCTTGAGGGATTTCTCGTTTGAGTTCTTGGTTATAGACCATCTTTCCGCCTGATGATTTGTAGGGTTTACTATTTTGGTCTGGAAAATCAAACTGCACAAACCAGTAGTCATAGAGGGTCTTTGCCTTAGCTTCCAACTCTTGATTGATTTGGTTGTTTAAAAGAATCTTTTTATCAATTGAAGATAATAGTTCAACTATTTTATCCTGATATTTTTTTTCAGGAACTTTGATTCTCATTTTTGATAAATAGTCAATATTTATATTATCCTGGGTGCTTCCACTAGCAGATTTTTGAATTTCTTTCTTAATATATTCAAAGAAATAGTAAACAAATAACTCACTACTTTTTTCAGAATTTGCATTAAATCCCACAATACTATCTGGGAAACACATTGGATAAGATAAAATTGCCGTTTCAGCAATATTGGCCGCTATAGTGATACAGAGTGTACCAGCTGGCCATAACTTACTTTGTTTTAATCCAAAATCATTGTAATACGAATCATTTTTAGTTATATAGAGATTAGCAGCTTTAACATCACCTGTTTGTACCAAAGGATATTTGCCACCTTCAAATAGTTTCGCATCATTCCTAGGTCTATGTTTCGATTTACCTCTACTAAATGTCCCAAGTTCAGATAAACTTGTTATTTCCCAAGTAACTTCACTCATACTTCAACCCCTTCATTTGCTCTTCAATCTCCTGCTCCAATGCATGCGATTGCTGGAAAAGGTCTGAGAGTTTGTCTTGAAAGGCAGTCATCTTGGCGTCAAACTCTTCTGCTGTGATGTCCACATAATCGATCTTGATGTCAAAGTATTGGCCTGCGCTGAGAAAGTAGTTTTTCTCCTTGATGTCCTCATAAGAGACGGTGACAGAAAAGTCTTCGACGGCTTCTTTCTGGATAAAGGTCTCGATGATCTTCTGCTCTTCTTCTGGAGAGAGCACGGTCTTTTGGTTCTTGCCTTCCTTGACCTTGGTTCCGAGGTTTGAAGCATCGATCAGGACGACATCGCCCTTATTTTTCTTATCGATAAAGAGGATAGAAACGTTGGTACCTGTCGTCGCAAAGATATTGGATGGCATAGACACGACGCCTGCCAGCATTTGACTGTCCACCAAGTGTTGGCGGATGGTCTTGTCAATCCCTGACTGGGCAGTGATAAAGCCTGTCGGTAAGACAACGGCTGCTTGGCCATCTGCCTTCAAGGAGTAGATGATATGCTGAACAAAGAGCTCGTAAATCGCCATCTTATCCTTAGACTTGGCTGGAACCTTTGGCACTCCTGCAAAGAAACGCTCACTGGCTTCTGGCAAGGTCTCCACTCGATCACGCCACTCTGAAAAGTCCAGCTTGAAAGGAGGGTTTGAGACGATATAGTCCATCTTTTCAGGATGACGATTTGCGATGATGGTATTTCCCTGTACGATATTATGGATGGAGTGTTGGAGCCCATTCAAGATCAGATTGAGACGGAGGAGATTAGACGATTTTTGCGAGATATCCTGACTATAGACAGTCGTCTTATCCACACCGATACGACTAGCAAGGTTCATAAGCAAGGTTCCAGAACCAGCTGACGGGTCATAGATCCGCACGTTTGATGGTTGGTCATTTCCCACCAAGATATCAGCGATAATCTTAGCGACAGAATGAGGCGTATAGTACTCAGCATACTTGCCTCCACCGTCTTTGTTATAGTCCTTAATCATGTACTCAAATAGGGTAGAGAAAAAGTCGAAACCTTGTGAAAAAATAGTCTCATCAAACTTGATACGAGCAAGTAGATTGATGATAGCTCTTGCGACTTGATTACGCTTGCTTGAATCTGAAATATTATCTGTAATTAAACGCTCATCAAAAAGACGAATAGCTGTGTCTCCATCCGTATGAACAGAGAAGATATCATTATTGTCAATAGCTATTTGGTTGAGAGTCGTTTCAAATATTTCATAGAAATTGTCTTCATTTTGCTTACGATGCAAAGTCTCAATGAACTGCTCAGGTTTAAGCTGAGCAGTCGCAGTACCTATATCTTCCAAGAGCCACCTATAATCATCAAGGCTCATCTTAACAAGTTCCTCATAGATATTCTTCGTATCTACTGCCTTTGCCTCATATAGAAACTTATCATTTAAAAACTTATATAAGAAAGACTGGGTAAGAAGCTTGTATTCACCAGCCTCTCCTCCTAAACCAGCATGTGTAAAAACAGCTTTTAAATCATCAACTAAATCTTGGACAAGATTTTTGTAATTCTCATTCATTAATGTTGGTATTCCTCTTCATATTGTTCAAACAGTGATTCAACAAGCTTTTCAAAATTTTCTCTGGTCAAACTACTGTTTAATTCTGTTTTTTTCATTTCCTCGCGAGCTGCCTGACTAATCATTCTTTTTAGAAAGGCCTCATTGTCCAGTACACCTTGATTTTGACCAACCAGTCTATCAATCTGAATCTTAGCTCCCTTGATGACATGATAAACTGCAGGAAAAGCACTGACTTTGGATGAGTTCGTTGCATGCTTATAGCTTCTAGCAGCCATCTCATCTCCATCAAAATTCATTGTCAAACGTCTCATACGAGTTCGATAATCATCAACTGCTCCAAAAAGTTTATGATAAGCCTCTTTGGTATGCAGAATAACATCCATGGTGTATCCTTCTTCCTCATGGATCATATGTTTTTTCATAATTCGCTTGAACTCTTCAAAAAGCTGAACCCATTCAGGATCTTTTTTATCTTTATGATTATTAAGTCCATTGGCGACCCGCCGACGTAAATCGTCCAGATCATTAGCAGCTAATCGCAATTCCTCTTCTGCAATCTTTACAAAAGAAAAACTAGTTTCTGACATCGCAAGGTTCAGTAATGCCTGGCTAGAAAAGTCATCGGGTCTTTCCATAGCAGAAAGGTTGATCAATCTTCTGGAGATGATGTTCAAAAAAGTCGAAATTAATTTGATATCAATTTGATCCATTAACTCCTTATAGCCTAGGAGACTTGCAATGTTATAGTACTGTTTCACAGATTCTATCGCTTTTTTGAGTTCAATCAACTCTCTTCTGTCTTTCACTTCATCAACAGCTATTGCAAAGGCTGCTCGATTTCCAGTTGGGTAATCCATCAAAATAAGATTTGATTTTTCCAATTCTCGACTTATCTCATCAGCTGGTACAAAAAGAGACCCAAAGACATCTTCTCCATTTTCACCAGTGACTGTAATATCATACTCATGATTAAGTTCCTCAAGATAGGCTCGATTAGTCTTATCAAACTCTTTGGAAATATCTGCAAAGTCAACTACATAACCGAACAAATAATCTTTATAGGGTCTATTAACACGAGTCAGAGTTTGTAAGAGATTATGAGCTTTTATTTTGCGACCTAAATAAAGACGTTTTAGCCTAGGAGCATCAAAACCAGTTAGAAGCATAGAGTAGACAATAATCAAATCAATCTTGCCTTCCTTAAATGCTTCCACCCTTTCTTTCTTATAGTCCTTATCCCCTTCATCATGCAAAATGAGAGCTGAACTTAGGTTTGTTTGACCATTTCGCCGTCGTTCCTCAAGTTGACGTTCTAGCTCACGCGCCTGTTTAGAAGAATCGCAAACAATCATCCCTCCGATAGAATCGTCATCAAAAATAAATTCCCTTGCTCTAGCGAAATCTTCTAAGATAAAATCTAACATCGGTGAGACATACTTACGATGGGCAAAGATATCTTCCTTAGAAAGTCCACCACGTTGAATTTCTTCATTTATAGCCCGAAGATTTTCCTTATATGAGGTTTCAATATCTTCTCTCATCAGTCGGAGAGTAAAGCCATCGTCAATAGATTGATTGTAGTAATATTTATGGATGTAATTTCCGAAAATATCTCGCGTCGTTGCATGACTCTCTTTGGTCCGTCCATCTTTCTTGTAAGTAATCAAAGGAGTACCTGTTAGTGCAATTTTAATAGCGCCCTTGTCTGAGTTGTAAAGATTGGGCAGATAGGATCCTCGTTCATTGTATGACCTATGAGCTTCATCAATAAAATAAACATTTTGACAGTTAAGATCGTAGCCAGAACTATCAGTCAAATCAGAGCTGTCTTTGAATTTTTGGATATTTACAACAGCAATATCATAGCCATCCTGCTTTTGATTTAATTCTTTTGGTTTATTGATACGTTTAACCCTTAAACCTCGCTTAGCAAACTCTCTATAGGCTTGGTCAGCTAAATCTAGGCGATCAACAACAAAATAGAATTTTGGAATAATACGTTGTTTTGAAAAATAATTCTTTAAATAACGAATATTAAAATAAGCCAAGGCTGTCTTACCCGAACCTTGAGTATGCCAAATAACACCCTTTTTAATACCCTTTGAAATCATATCTTTGATAGCTCTGGTAGCAAAATATTGCGGATAGCGCATTACATGCTTTTGTAGTTGGCGTTGCCCGTCCTTCCCTTCTTCCTCAACATAAGCAAGCCCAAAACGTAGCATAAAAAAGAGACGCTCTTTTTGGTAAATGGAAGTCAGAAACGAATTGCATGGGGTATCCGGCTGCATATTTGTTGCAAACTCTGGAAGGGTTTGAAGCGGGAGCTGATTCATATCTCCTAAAACATTTTCAATATCTTCCTGAGTTAGAGACTGAAAAGCATGAAGAAAATCGGCCTCCCTTTCTTCTTTAAAGGCATTGAATTTAGTCTTAGAAAAGGAGTTTGAACAATAATAAGACCCCTGTCTTTGGCCTCCTTGCCCGCTCACATAAGATGAATTATCTGAAAAGGTAATAAATTGTGTTATATTATTGAAACGGCGAAATTTCTTGTTTTCAAAGCGATATCTTGTTCTATCCTGCTCGGATTGAATGCCAGTTTTTCCATCTCTAATCGCATTGGGCTGTTTCACCTCAATATAAGAGAGTGGCAAGCCATTAATAAAAACCATCACATCTGGTCTGAACTCATCATTGCCATTTTGACAAGAAACTTCCAAGGCTACATGAAAAGTGTTCGCCTCCAGATTGTTCCAGTCAATGTAGGTTCCCCCTTCATTTCCCTGAAAACGATTATAGAAAGCTCGCCCCAAATCATTTTGATTCAATTCTAGCTTGATATTATTTAAATCTCGTTCAAAGTCCATATCTGTTGCATAATTATTCAACTTAAGGTACTGTTCTCTAAAAATAGATACCAAAATATTCGTCTCAGGATCCCTTTCAACAATTTCTTGGCTTTTACGAGACAGATAGGTATAGCCCATCCGAACTAAGTGAAGTACAGCAGGAATTTGGACGCGAGTTAATTCAGAAAATTTAATTTGGTCTGCTCTTGTTCTCATATAATCAACCCTTACTATAAAATCTATTATTTCTTATTATACCATTTTTTCACTCGTTTCTTATTCATTACATAAAATAAATCAGCTAACGAAAAATCTCTCAATATATAAACTGAGAGATTTATTTTATCTTCAATATGTTCGTGTTCTAAATCTAATGACTTAGAAACTAGTATCGAGCAATTTCCTGTTTAGGATTTTCATCTAAAAATCCATTTCATCAGGATTTGGTGCGCCACCGGCCAAACCGCTGACATTTTTGAGCACTTCCAAGTCGGCAGCATCTAGCTCGATGCCAAAGCAGTCCAGATTGCTGGCAATCCGGCTCGGAGTGACCGACTTAGGCAGGGGCAGGAAGCCTT
>CAJZDE010000076.1:0-6457 GCA_915063165.1 uncultured Streptococcus sp. | reverse complement strand
TTTATTCCTTCTATTCTTGTTTTTTTATTGTTTATAGTAGTTGCATTGTACATCTTATTTACTCCTAGCAAAAAAAATAATGAAGATAAAACTGCTATTTTGAATAATAGTTCTAATGCTGTATCTTCCACCTCCACAAGTTCTACAAAGCAAGCTTCTCTTGGTGGAAATAAATCTAAAGATAAACAAACTTCATCTACAAGTTCTGCCTCTTCTAGTTCACAGGTATCAAAAGTATATATTGGAAACTACATTGGTCGAAAAGTCTCGGCTGCTATAGATGAATTGAAGAGTAAAAAAATTACTGAGGATCATATAAAAGTTGAAGAAGAGGAAAGTGATGAATATTCTCCTGGTACAATTTTACGTCAGAGTTTGTTAGAGGGGACTTTATATGATTTGAATGATTCATCAGATATTACTTTTACTGTTGCAAAAGAGCGAACTAGTGCTACAATGCCAAATTATGCAGGTTCAAGTTTAGAGTTTACAAAAAATAATTTAACTAACATTGTAGGTATAAAAGAAGCTAATATTGAAGTAGTAGAAGTTTCCAGTGCTCCTGAGGGTACTGCTGAAGGAACAGTAGTATCTCAAACTCCAAAAGCTGGAGAGAAAGTTGATTTGAAACGTACACGAATTAAAATTTCAATTTATAAGCCCAAAAATACTCAAACATCACAAAGTAGATCTAGATAAATTAAGAGGTTAATGCAGAAGTTTATGATTCGTTGTCATCAACCTTGACGAACTCCTCCAAAAACGATATAATAATAAAGTTGAGAATTGATTTTCTGTCATCTTAGTCCAGAGAAATGGCGGTGCTGCAAGCCATCTAAGCTAGGAAGTCATGCTACTCAATCAGACAATTGCATAAGAATAAGAGAATGACAAGTTCATTGAATGAAGGTGGTACCGCGGTTTTTCGCCCTTCGTGATATGGACTTGTCTTTTGATTTTTGGAGGTGTTTATGAAGACATTTCTCGTGAAACAAAAGTTTCGTCTTGGAGGCGAACGTTTTGATATCAAGGATGACAGAGGAGTAGTGAACTATCAGGTGGAGGGCTCTTTCTTCCAAATTCCTAAGACCTTTACCATCTATGACGCCTATGGTGAGCAGGTCAGTGAAATCAGTAAAGAATTTTTCACCTTGCTTCCTCGCTTTACTATTCAGCTACGAAACGGTTCAAATTTCGTTATTCGTAAGAAGCTGACCTTCTTTCGTGATAAGTATGAGTTTGATGATTTAGGGCTTCGTATCGAGGGCAATATCTGGGATTTGAATTTCAAATTGCTAGATGATCGTGATCAGCTTGTCGCTGAGATTCGGAAAGAGATTTTCCATCTGACCTCAACTTACACCGTAACCGTCTATGAAGACTCTTATGCAGACTTAGTCGTTTCCCTCTGTGTCGCAATTGACTATGTGGAAATGCTGGAAAGCCAATCAAATTAAACAAGTAAATAAGGAGATATTATGAAACAACTATCTAGTGCTCAAGTTCGCCAAATGTGGCTTGATTTCTGGGCAAGCAAAGGACACTCTGTCGAACCATCAGTCAGCTTGATTCCTGTAAATGACCCAACTCTTTTGTGGATTAACTCTGGGGTAGCAACGCTTAAGAAATACTTTGATGGGACGATTATCCCTGAAAACCCACGTATTACCAATGCGCAAAAAGCTATCCGTACCAATGACATCGAAAATGTCGGAAAAACAGCTCGCCACCATACTATGTTTGAAATGTTGGGGAACTTCTCTATCGGGGATTACTTTCGTGACGAAGCCATCACTTGGGCTTATGAGCTTTTGACCAGCCCAGAATGGTTTGATTTTCCAGCTGATAAACTGTACATGACCTACTATCCAGACGATAAAGATTCTTACAACCGCTGGATTGAAGTAGGAGTGGATCCAAGCCACTTGATTCCAATCGAAGATAACTTCTGGGAAATCGGTGCTGGACCTTCTGGACCAGATACAGAGATTTTCTTTGACCGTGGAGAAGCCTTTGATCCAGAAAACATCGGTATTCGCCTGCTTGCAGAAGATATCGAAAACGACCGTTACATCGAAATCTGGAATATCGTTTTGTCACAATTTAACGCCGATCCTGCTGTTTCTCGTAGCGAATACAAAGAATTGCCACACAAGAACATTGATACGGGCGCTGGTTTGGAGCGTTTGGTGGCCGTTATCCAAGGGGCTAAGACAAACTTTGAAACAGACCTCTTCATGCCGATCATTCGTGAAGTTGAGAAATTGTCTGGTAAGGTTTACGACCAAGATGGCGACAACATGAGCTTCAAGGTCATCGCTGACCACATCCGTTCTCTTTCATTTGCCATCGGTGATGGTGCCCTTCGTCGTTTGCTCCGTCGTGCTTCTATGCACGGTCAAAAATTGGGCATCAACGAGCCTTTCCTTTACAAACTCGTTCCAACTGTTGGAAAAATCATGGAAAGCTACTATCCAGAAGTGCTTGAAAAACGTGACTTTATCGAAAAAATCGTTAAGAGCGAAGAAGAGTCATTTTCTCGTACACTTCACTCAGGTCAACACTTTGCAGAAACCATTGTAGCTGATTTGAAAGCGAAAGGCCAAACGGTTATCGCTGGTCAAGATGTCTTCAAACTCTATGATACATACGGATTCCCAGTAGAATTGACTGAAGAAATCGCTGAAGAAGCCGGTATGACGGTAGACTGCGAAGGATTTGAAGCAGCCATGAAAGAGCAGCAAGAACGTGCGCGTGCGTCAGCTGTCAAAGGTGGCTCAATGGGAATGCAAAATGAAACCCTTCAAAACATTACAGTGGAAAGTGTCTTCAACTACAATGCCAGCCAATTGCCTTCTAAGTTGGTGGCTATCGTAGCGGACAATGCTGAAGTAGAAGCTGTTTCAGAAGGAACTGCCTCTCTCATCTTTGCAGAGACTCCATTCTACGCTGAAATGGGTGGACAGGTAGCTGACCACGGTCAAATCTTGGATGCTAAAGGAAATGTCGTAGCGAATGTGACGGATGTGCAAAAAGCACCAAACGGACAAGCTCTTCATACTGTTGAAGTTCTTGCACCACTTGCTTTGAACCAAGAATACACCTTGGCAATTGATACAAATCGTCGTCATCGTGTCATGAAGAACCACACAGCCACTCACTTGCTCCATGCGGCTCTTCACAATATCCTTGGCCACCATGCGACACAAGCAGGATCTCTGAACGAAGTTGAATTCCTTCGCTTTGACTTCACACACTTCCAAGCCGTAACTCCTGAAGAATTGCGTGCCATTGAACAGCAAGTCAATGAGAAAATCTGGGAAGCAATTGCTGTAGAAACTGTTGAGACAGATATTGACACGGCTAAAGAAATGGGAGCTATGGCCCTCTTTGGTGAGAAATACGGTAAAGAAGTCCGTGTTGTAACCATTGGTGACTACTCAGTGGAACTTTGTGGTGGTACCCACGTTGGCAACACTTCTGAGATTGGCCTCTTTAAGATTGTCAAAGAAGAAGGAATCGGATCAGGAACCCGCCGTATCTTGGCAGTAACTGGTAAGGAAGCCTTTGAAGCCTATCGCGAACAAGAAGACGCTCTGAAAGCCGTCGCAGCAACATTGAAAGCACCTCAACTCAAAGAAGTACCCCACAAGGTGGAAGGGCTTCAAGAACAACTCCGTCAGCTTCAAAAAGAAAATGCAGAATTGAAAGAAAAAGCCGCAGCTGCAGCTGCAGGTGATGTCTTCAAGGATGTGAAGGAAGTCAACGGACACCGTTACATTGCAAGCCAAGTTTCTGTATCAGATGCAGGTGCCCTTCGTACCTTTGCGGATAACTGGAAACAAAAAGACTACTCTGATGTGCTTGTCCTAGTTGCCGCTATTGGTGACAAGGTGAACCTTCTTGTAGCTAGCAAGACAAAAGATATCCACGCAGGTAACTTGGTTAAAGAATTGGCTCCAATTGTTGATGGACGTGGTGGTGGTAAACCAGACATGGCCATGGCAGGAGGAAGCAACCAAGCGAAAATCCAAGAATTGTTGGATGCAGTAGCAGGTAAATTATAAGAAAACATTTAGGATCTATCCATTTGGGTAGGTCTTTTTGCATACACAAAAAAGCCAAATCCGGTTGGATTTGACTTGTACCTGATAGGTTTATTTTGCTACCCAGACACTGACTGAACCCGCTGCTACTGGAAATTCTCCATAACCTTCAGCATTGATTGTAACTTGTGCTGGATGATTTTCAAGGATGTCAACAAAGGTTTGGTCAGCCCATTCTTGCCCGACAAACATAGACTTGCTGTTTTCTTGGTCATTGGAGATAAGGACAGCGATTGGGGATTGATGTTCAGCGCCTGAACGAACCCATCCGATGCAGTTGGCATCGTCAAAGTAGTCTGTTTGCTCTCCATAGGCCAAATCTTTTCGGATGGCTAGGAGACGGTCAAGAACTTCTCTGAAATCTTCTTGGGCATATTGCCCTGAAATGCCGTAATAGTCTCCATAAAAGACACATGGAAGGCCTTGCTCACGAAGAAGGATGAGCGCATAGGCTGCTGGCTTGAACCATTCTTCAACAGTAGACTCAAGGGCTTGTCCTCGTTGAGTATCATGGTTGTCGACAAAGGTTACAGCCTTATCGGGTTTTAGTTCAACCAAGCTATCTGTGAAAATGTTACGAAGGTCGTAGCTTGCTCCAGCATGGCTAGCTTCAAAGAGGTTTTGGTGGAGGCGAACATCGACAAGGTCAAAGCGTTCTTCCGTTTTTTCAAGATAGTCCAGGTTAGCTTCCTTATCAGGATTCCAAAATTCACCAAAAACATAGAAATCCTCACCGTATTTTTCCTTCATATCACGAATGAAATTGCCCATAAAGAAGGAGTCGATGTGCTTAACGGCATCCAAGCGGAAACCAGCTACACCAGTGGTTTCCATGAACCAGTCAGCCCAGTCATAGATGTTTTGAATGACTTCAGGATGTTTAAAGTCTAGGTCGGCATACATGAGGTAGTCGTAGTTTCCGTTTTCGTTATCGACCAATTCCTCGTTAGCCCAGCCTTTATTGTCACCTTGGATCAGATAAATCCCAGACTTACGGCGTTTGGCATCGTAGTCTGTACCGGTGAAGTGGTACCAGTGCCAGTGGAAGTCATTGTAGGTATCTTGGCGACCATCGAAGGTAAAGCTAGTCCAGCCATTGATTGTGAAGGGTTCTCCAAGCTCAACTGTACGGTCTACAGGATCCACCTCAATAACCTGAAAGGCTTCCATGTGATCGGCAGCAGCCTTGTGATTGAGCACCACATCGGCCATAGGTTGAATTCCCTGTGCCTTTAGGGTTTGAATGGCTTGAAGATAGTCTTCTTTAAACCCATACTTGGTACGGACAGTCCCTTTTTGGTGAAATTCGCCTAGGTCAAAAAGATCGTAAACACCATAGCCGACATCTTTTTCGTTGGTTGCCTTGAAGGCAGGTGGCATCCAGACATGGCTGATACCAAGGTTTGCTAGGTGCTCTGCGTCATTTGTTAGTCGAGCCCAGTGTTGGCCGTCGTGTGGCAGATACCATTCAAAGTATTGCATAAGTGTCTGATTTTGCATTGTTTTTCCTCTTGCTTATCAATGTTGTGTTTTATTCTACCATAAAGTTTATAACTAGGCAAACGTTTGCGTAAGATTCTATACTCATTTCTGTTTTTGTCTATTTTTAGCGAATAGAATCTCTCTTTCCATTATAGGGGAAAGGATGATTTGGTGAAAAAGTAAATGGCATAAACTTATTTGAACAAAAATGACACTCAGTAAACTAAAGTACAAATGGTTAAACGGTTTCTTTTTTGAGAATTGTCACAAAATTTGCTATAATAGTAGCTATGAATAGAATTAGGGTCAGCAGACGTGTTGAAAAAAAGCTAGCTAAGGGTCTAGTTCTTTTGGAAGCGAGTGATTTAACAGATATTGAACTGACGGATCAGGCAGTAGAAGTTCTTAGTCAAGACGGAAAGTTTTTAGGGAGCGCCTATCTTTCCCAGCAGAATAAGGGAATCGGTTGGTTCATCAGCAAGGAAAAGGTTCGTTTCAATCAAGCTTTTTTTGAATCTCTGTTTCGTAAGGCCAAGGAAGCTAGAAAGCCTTATTATCAAGATGACGTGACCACTGCTTTTCGCCTTTTTAACCAAGAGGGGGATGGTTTTGGTGGTCTGACTATTGATCTCTATGGAGATTATGCTGTTTTTTCTTGGTACAACTCCTTTGTTTACCAGATTCGTGAGCTGATCGTAAAGGCTTTTAAGGAAGTTTTTCCTGAGGTCTTGGGGGCTTATGAAAAGATTCGTTTTAAAGGTCTAGACTACGAGTCTGCCTATGTTTATGGTGAGGAAGCGCCAGATTACTTTACTGTTCTTGAGAATGGCGTGCTCTATCAAGTCTTTATGAATGATGGCTTGATGACC
>CAJZDE010000075.1:0-6507 GCA_915063165.1 uncultured Streptococcus sp. | reverse complement strand
GTCAAGTCTGTCACAGAGCAGATTGAGGAGCTCAAGTTTAACACAGCCATTGCCCAGCTCATGATCTTTGTCAATGCAGCCAACAAGGAAGAAAAGCTCTATGTCGAATATGCCAAAGGCTTTATCCAATTGCTGGCGCCTTTTGCACCGCACTTGGCTGAAGAACTCTGGCAGGCAGTCGCTCAAACTGGTGAGAGCATTTCCTATGTAACTTGGCCAACTTATGACGAAAGCAAACTGGTCGAAGCAGAGGTCGAAATCGTTGTTCAAATCAAGGGTAAAGTTCGTGCTAAGCTAGTCGTAACTAAGGACTTGAGCCGTGAGGAACTGCAGGAAATCGCTCTGTCAGATGAAAAAATCAAGTCTGAAATCGCCGACAAAGAAGTTGTAAAAGTCATTAGCGTACCAAATAAACTTGTTAATATCGTTGTGAAATAATTAGTTTGTTTATTGCATTTGCAGGAGATTTCAATCAAGTCTGCATCAGACAATAAAATGCTATTGTTATCAAATACAAAGAAGACCTTGAGTAAATTTGTACTGACCCCAAAAAGTTAGACAATTTATTTACCCAAAGGATTTAGTTCTGTATTGTACAGGGCTAGGTCCTTTTAGTTTGACTTTGATTCGTTTGTTATTGTAGTAATCAATGTAGTCTACAATAGCTTGTTTCAATTAATCAAGTGACTGAAACGTCTTCTCATATTTCAAAGATTTTAATTTCTCAAATTACTAATAAAATGCCATATAACAAAAATATACATAATAGGCATTAAAGATTCGAATCATAAAAAAAATAGGATTCCTTCTAGTTTGTAGGAATCCCAATTTTATCAGTATTTTTACTATATTTTTTCTACAAAAAACACTAGCTAGTCACTGTATTTATGGAACTACATTGGCACAAAGAATGGAGGCTGTGATTAATTCAGTAGTTTTTCGAAGAATTGGATGACCTCCGGTTTAAGATTGCTTTCTCTTGGTTCAACTAGTGAAATATAAAAGCTGATCAGTTCGTCTTTGGCCATAGGAATCGCGATCAGTTCATCTTCACTGTCTGTTAGTGCAAGATCGGCTAGCAAACTAATTCCTACTTCTTTACGAAGGAGTTGTTTTAGAAGCTGAATATCATCTGTCTGAAAAAAAGGAGTAGCTTCATGGTGATAGCGCTCATTCAATTGTTCAAAAGCCTTTAAATGAACAAAGTGTTCATCTGGAATGATAAAATCTTCATTGATAACATCTGAGAAATGCAATAGCTTTTTAGTAGCGAGTGGATGATTGCGATGAAGGATATAGAAGAGATTTCGTTTGCCCATTTCTTGCACCTGGAAACGATGATCTCTAATAGGCTCCAAACTCCCCAAAAAACTAGCATCTAGTTCCCCTTTGGAAAGCATTTCTAAAAGTTCAACAGATCCTTCTTGGACAGGATGGATACTTTGAAGGGCCGCAACATTATTGATAAAGGCAGGTTGTTTTCGGACAAGATAGTCAATGATAATTGGCGGAAAACCGATAGTATTAAACTGAGAAAGACTCCGTAGAATCTCTTTTTTTGCTCCTTGAATTTCAGGCAAGACCTTTTGAATATGTCGCAACAGGATCTCTCCTTGAAGCGTTAATTTGAAGGTGCGAGGAGAAGGATCATGTGCGATTAATGGGCAGTGAAATTCCTTTTCTAGTCGTTTAATCGCATAAGAAACGGATGGTTGACTGATCCCGTGCTTTTGGGCAACTCCGGTATAGGATTGCAGTTGACTAAGATCGTAAAAATAATAAAAGTCCTTAAAATTCATCAGGCTCTCCCTTTTAATGTACAGACATGGATAAGTAAATCTTATCCGTGATAGCGAATTTGACTATATAATTTTTTGTTTGTTACAATTTGAGGTGAGTCAGAGGACCATTAAAGGCTATCTAATATATCTTCGAAAATCGTTAGGATCTTTTCCCTTTTTACAACTGGAAGTTGCTTAATTTTCATATTTACTCTCTTAAGTGAAAGGCTGTCGTTAGGGTCTAAAGAAGCTTCGAGTGAATCAAAATTGAAGAATTCTTCTGGAGTCAACTCAAGGGCAGCAATCACTTTTTCAAGACTGTGAATGGTCAGATTCACGTTTTGATTTTCCAATTGATTGATATACTTTAATCCAAGATCAGCTCGTTCCGATAGCTCCTCTTGACTCATGTTTTGTTTTTTTCGCAAATATTTGACCTTTTGCGCTATATACCGTTGTAAATAATGTTTTGTTTTCATGTAACCAGAATACAAGTTTTAAATGACAAAAATAACACCCTGAACAAAACAAAGTATCCTATAACGAACATATCTTGGATTTATTATCGATGGCTTTCATAGAGCTGGCTCATCCTACGGAGTAGAAAACATTCCTTCAAGAAGTAGATTTTTTGATGAGCATAATCGTCTAAAAACGTGAAAAAATCTCGCTTTTTAAAAAGATGACCCTGACGATTTGGAAGTAATGGATAATGAAAATATTTTGTTATTTATTGAAATCACATTATTTTAGGTTGGATCGTCTGTTTTCTTATTGATATTGTATCATATACAGAACAAAGTGTCATTTAATGCCTGAAAGTGTTATAATAGAATAAACAAAATAAGGAGGTCACATGATGACTGCACATGATATTTTAAACAACCCTTTTCTGAACAAGGGAACTGCCTTTACCTTGGAAGAACGTCAGAAACTAGGCCTTATTGGCCTCCTACCACCTTACGTCCAAACTATTGAGGAACAAGCGGCGCAGACCTATGCGCAAATGCAAAGAAAGGTCAACGATTTGGAAAAACGGTTGTTCTTAATGGAAATTTTTAACACCAACCGTACCCTTTTCTATTACCTGTTTGCCCAACATTTGGAAGAATTTAATCCGATTGTCTATGACCCAACCATTGCTGATACCATTGAAGGCTATAGCGACCTCTTTGTAGACCCACAATATGCCGCATATCTTGACATCAATCACCCTGAAAATATTGAAGCGACTTTGAAAAATGCAGCGGGAGACCGTGAGATTCGTCTCATTGTCGTAACGGATGCAGAAGGTATTCTTGGTATTGGAGACTGGGGTACAAATGGTGTCGATATTTCTGTTGGGAAATTGATGGTTTATACTGGCGCAGCAGGAATTGATCCTTCAATGGTCCTTCCTTTAGTCATTGACGCTGGTACCAACCGTGAAGAATTGCGTAACAACCCTAATTATTTGGGAAATCGTCACGAACGTGTGCGTGGTGATCGTTATTATGATTTTATCGATCAATTTGTCCAAACTTCAGAACGTCTTTTCCCTAAACTCTACCTTCACTGGGAAGATTTCGGTCGCTTAAATGCTGCCAACATCCTTGAAAAATACCGGAAGCAAATTCCAACCTTTAATGATGATATCCAAGGAACTGGTATCGTAACCCTTGGAGGTATCTTTGGTTCATTGGATATTACAGGTGAAAAATTAACGGATCAAGTTTACCTCTGCTATGGTGGTGGGACTGCTGGTGCAGGGATTGCCTCTCGTGTGCTTCGCGAAATGGTTAGTGAAGGTCTTCCTGAAGAAGAAGCCTATAAACGCTTCTTTATGGTGGATAAACAAGGTCTTCTCTTTGATGATATGGATGACTTAACTCCGGAACAAAAACCATTTGCTAAGAAACGTTCTGATTTTGCCAATGCGGATAAGTTGACGGACCTTCTTGAAGTAGTGAAGACTGTTAAGCCGACGATTCTTGTGGGAACTTCGACTCAGCCAAATACCTTCACCAAAGAAATTGTAGAAGCTATGTGTGAAAATACAGAACGCCCAATGATCTTCCCATTGTCCAATCCTACAAAGCTCGCAGAAGCAAGTGCCAAAGATTTGATCGAGTGGTCAGATGGAAAAGCGTTTGTTGCAACAGGAATTCCAGCTGGTACAGTTTCCTATAAAGGTGTGGACTACGTGATTGGTCAAGCTAACAATGCTTTGATTTATCCAGGTCTTGGACTTGGTATGTTAGCCTCTGAAGCGAGTCTTTTGACGGATGAAATGATTGGAGCTGCCGCACATTCATTGAGTGGTATTGTCAATCCAGGTCAACCAGGAGCGCCTGTCTTACCACCATTCAAGTATGTTGCTGATGTTTCCATCAAAGTAGCAGAAGCAGTTGCTAAAAAAGCGCAAGAACAAGGTCTAGCGCGTGCCCAAGAAACTGATATGGCGAAAGCGGTCTGTGATTTGAAATGGTATCCAACTTACCAATAATTTAAAATAGACAACACTCGGATGAAGTGTACGAGAGCTAGCTTCTATCTGGCCTCGTACACTTTTTTTAATAATGAAAGAAAGGATTCTTATGGAGATTTTATTAACTTCTATTGAGAGTATTATTCCAATCATTGTGATTATCGTACTTGGATATATCTTACAAGTCCGTGGTTGGTTTCAGGAGAGTTTTGGAAATGACTTATCTAAACTCATTATGAATGTGGCCATGCCGGTTGCAATTTTTACCTCTGTTCTTAAATATTTAACTTTGGATAAGCTGATTAGTTTATCTGGCGGTTTATTCTATACGTTTATCGCCTTCATTCTGGGTTACCTAGCGGCCTTTGTCGCAGTGAAACTTTTTAGAGTGCGCCCAGGTCGTCGAGGAACCATGATTAATACCTTTGTCAATGCCAACACCATTTTCATTGGTTTGCCTTTAAATATCGCTCTATTTGGCAATCAAGCCCTACCGTACTTCTTGGTGTATTATATTACGAATACAGTCTCTACTTGGACATTAGGTGTTTATCTGATGACTTCTGATAGCAAAGAAGGGGCTTCAAAACAGGCTCAAAAATTTAATTGGAAGAAGCTCTTCCCTGCGCCTTTATTAGGTTTTCTCGTAGCCCTCGCCTTTTTAGTGCTCCGTCTTCCTGTTCCAAGTTTTGCGGAAAGTACCTTGACCTATATTGGTAGTTTAACAACGCCATTATCACTTGTCTATATTGGTATCGTTCTAGCGAAGGCAGGACTTAAGACGATTCGCTTTGATAAGGATACCATTATCACACTGGTTGGTCGTTTTATCCTTGCACCGGTCATCATGCTCCTGGTTCTGAAGTTCTTCTCTCCAAATATGGTAGCACCAGAATTTAGAACCTTTATGATTCAATCAGCAACACCTGCTTTAGCGGTTCTTCCTATCCTTGCCAATCAAGGAAAAGGCGATGTTGAGTTTTCAACGAATGTGGTCACTCTTAGTACGGTTTTATTTGTGATTGTGATTCCGATTTTACAGACACTATTAGGATAAAAGGAGTAGAGTTTGCAAATGTTTTTAAATTGGGTTAAAAAATGGCGAACACTTATCAAACTCGTTTTATTTCTATCTATTGCTAGTCTAGTTATTGTAGAGATAACTAGACATTTTAAGACGATTTCGTTTGATAATGTTGAAGAAATACTAGGGGCGTCTCTCCAATAAAAGTGATCTGTTTAGCATATTTTGATTTGATGGCTTTTGCTCCTATGATATTCTAGGATAGATTTCTAAACAAAGAACCTAATCAGAAAAAAATTATCTTACTTACTAGAAACAAGTTGAACCATAAATTGCTTGAATAAAAGTAATGGCTTTCCCGTTATTGGTCGATTTGATTCGCATAGGTACAGGAGAAAATATCATTCCAGTACATGTGGGCGCTCCTTATACTTATGAAGAAGCGAGTCTTACGGTGTTTGGCTGTCACGTGGAAATAATGGAAGGCAATGAACTGGTCTTTAAAATGGCGGACTTGGAGAAACCCTTCTTGACTGCCAATAATGTCATGTTGGACTATCTAGAACCTCAACTCAAAGAGCGCTTGGCAAAAGCCGTGACCAGTGAAAGTTTTACCGGTATCGTTCAGCAAAAACTCTACCAGGCCATCCCAAGTGGTGCCTTTAGTATCGAAGATATCGCAGCGACTCTCGGCATTAGCAGCCGAACCTTGCAACGAAACCTGACGGCAGAAGGGACCAAGTTTAACCAGGAATTGCAAAGTGTGCAGAAGATTCTAGCCTTTGGTTACTTCGAAAATCCTGACATGACAACGGATGATGTAGCCTATTTGCTGGGCTATTCAGAAGTATCTTCCTTCTCACGAGCCTTTAAAAAGTGGACAGGAAAGACGATATCGGAGTATCGAGAAGAGATTCAGAAGCAATCCTAAAATCAGAAATATTTTTAATAAGCATCAGATAATACCATCTGGTGTTTTTATTTTTTTAAAGAATTTCAACCTTTTCGCTTGACAAGTGAGTAAACACTCACTAAAATAGCTCTTGTGATTTAAAAAAGGTAAGTATACACTCACCTAGGAGGAAGCATATGAAAAAATTGCTACATTTACAAGATTTGGATAAGTCTTTTGGTCGTCAAATGGTTTTGAATCATGTCAGCTTTGAATTGCAGCCGGGAGAAATTATAGGCTTAATTGGTCCGTCTGGTGCTGGTAAATCAACTATGATTAAGAC
>CAJZDE010000074.1:0-6604 GCA_915063165.1 uncultured Streptococcus sp. | reverse complement strand
AAAAGAGGATTTTATCAGTCATTACACGAAAGAAATAGGACAGAAATCCACACTTGAAGATATTATGGTGCATATTGAAAGGGAAGAGGTGAATTTGTGATGAGAAAACTTCTCTATAAAGAAATGAAACTATCAGCAAATCCTTTGAGTTATTGGTTTATAACTTTTTCAGCTATGACGATGATTCCAAGGTATCCTATTCTTGTCGGTTCCTTTTTTATCTGTCTTGGTATTTTTTATACTTATCAACAAGTCCGAGAATGTGATGACATCACCTACACGGTCATGTTGCCAGTTAGAAAACAAGATGTGGTTACGGCTAAATATTTATTTGTTCTATTTATCGAGTGCATAGCTTTCATATTATGTCTTTTTCTGACGATTATTCGGATGAGATTCTTAGGAGATGCCGCACCGTATGTGACAAATCAATTGATGAATGCAAATGCTGCTTATCTTGGCTATATAATGCTTGTGTTTGCAACCTTTAACAGTGTTTTTCTCGCAGGCTTTTTTAAAACAACTTATAAGATTGGGAAGCCTTTTATCCTATTCTTCGCAGTCGCAACTGTCATAATATTCATGGGAGAGATATTACACCATATTCCTGGATTAGAAAGTTTGAATGATTCTTCAAATTTGAACGTACCACAGATAGTAATATTACTTTTTGGTGTTGCTATATTTAACTTATGCACCTGGTTTTCTTATCAGAGAGCTATAAAAGATTTCGAAAGAATTGATTTATAAAATTGAATACATTAAGTGACTGTATTTTGTCGGAGAAAATCCAATAGGGAATGCTACTGATAGATAGTTAAAAATTGAGGGGGTATTAAGACGGTGCTTCACTTAGAAAAAGTAAATGAAAAAATATATGGGAAATAACTGGATTGCAGGTATCGGAGTCACAAAAAGGTGGACAGTTAAAGGCAGGGTTCACTCTGCTTGACATATATGAAGATACAAATGGTTTTGGTAGACTGCATGAACTGAATATTAAAACATATATTGCAACAAAATCAGTTAAATGATAGGGTGGTATAGTAGGATTGAGCAAAAATGAGTTAAAATTGACCAGTATACACAAGAAAGTATCTCTACTTATGAAAATATAAAAATGTGAACCCTTGTTTTGAGTTCACATTTCTTTTTTATTCTGCGGCTTGTTGCCAACGTTTTGCTAGCTTATGAGACAGGCTAGAAATAGCAAAGTTAAAGATAAAGTAAATCAAGGCAATCAGGATATAAAGACTGAAGACCTGCTCTGGTTCGAAATAACGGCCCATTAGAATTTGGCTGGCGCCAAAGAGTTCTTGTAGGGCGATAACAGAGTAGAGAAGACTGGTATCCTTAATCACAGTTACAAACTGAGAAATGATGGCTGGCAGCATTTTACGGATCGCTTGTGGGAGAATGATGTAGTAGAGGATTTGCGCAGAGGTGAATCCTTGTGACATTCCTGCTTCATACTGGCCCTTGTCCACGGCATTGAGGCCACCTCGGATAATCTCAGCCAAGGCTGCTGAGGTAAAGAGGGTAAAGGCGGTAATGCCAGCTGGTGTCGACTTCATCTTGAAAACCAAAAAGATGGTGAAAATCCAGAGAAGGTTGGGAACGTTACGTACAAACTCGATATAAATGCTGGAGATGATCCGTAAAACAGGATTTTTTCCATTTCTCATAACCGCAAGTACCGTCCCGATCAGGGTAGAGAGGACAATGGCAATCAGAGAAATATAGAGGGTCAAGCCAAATCCTTTAAAGATAAAGGCTAGGTTATCTGGGGTCAAAACTTCTAAAATAGATTCCATAGTAACCTCCTAAAGTGAATAGGCTTTTTTGTTGGCTTGCTCCATCTTGCGACCAAACTGGGCAACAGGGAAGCATAGGGCAAAGTAGAGAAGAGCAGCGCCTAAAAAGGCTGGGATATAGTTTCCGTTGAGAGCCGACCAAGATTTGGTCACAAACATCAAGTCTACTCCAGAGATGATAGCGACTGTCGAGGTATTTTTGATGAGATTAACGATTTGGTTGGTCAATGGAGGGAGAATGATACGGAAGGCTTGAGGCAAGATAATCAAGCGCATGGCACTGATATAAGTAAAACCTTGCGACAAGGCGGCCTCCATCTGACCACTAGGAATAGACTGAATCCCTGATCGAATAACCTCAGCAATATAGGCTCCGTGATAGAGTCCCACGCAGAGAACAGCTGTCCAATAAATCGGAATCATGATAGTATGGTCACTGATAAGAGGCAAACCATAAAAGACGATGACAAACTGCACCAAGAGGGGAGTATTTTGGTAAAATTCGACAAAGATACGAGCCAAAATTCTTAAAATTTGATGTTTGCTAGTTGATAGGACTCCAAAGAAGATGCCTAAAACCATGGCGAGGATAAAAGATCCAATCGCTAGGGCAAGAGTGAAGAGGAAACCATTGAAAAATTGTCCAAAATCCTGAAAATAGGCTGTCCAAGATGATAAATCTGTCATGGGGTGTCCTCCTTAATCTGCGGTATGGCTAGATGGTTTGAGCTTGTAACGATCATAGAGCTTCTGCAAACTACCATCCTTGCTCCATTTAGTGACCAGGGTATCAAGATAGTCGTTTAGCTCGGTATTTGATTTCTTGGTGACGATACCGTAGTCAGATGGCTTAAAACTATCTTCTAGTAGTTCTGTCCGTTTGCTGATGTAGCCAGACAGGATAGAGCGGTCCACGGAAAAGGCATCAATACGGTGAGCGTGAAGGGAAGTAATCAATTCTGGGTAGGAACCAAGTTCGACGAATTTAAAGGTTAGACCTTTCTTTTTCCCTAGTTCAGTAATCAGGCGTTGGGTGATGGAACCTTGAGCAACTCCGATCGTTTTACCGTTTAGGTCTTCAATGCTTTTGATATTGGCAGATTTGTTGACCAAAAATCCAGAAGCGTCCGTATAGTAGGGACTGGTGAAGTTATACAGTTTTTTACGCTCATCTGTGATGGTGAAGGTCGCGATATCCATATCGACCTGTTCGTTGTCTAGTAGTGGACCGCGGGTTTGAGCGGTAACAGGCACATAGCGAATCTTGACCTTGAGTTCATCTGCAATCATCTTGGCCAGGTCTGTTTCGATACCAGAATAAGTCCCTGTCTTGGGGTCTTTGTAGCCAAAATTAGGAACGTCTTGTTTGACACCGACAACTAGTTCGCCTCTTTTTTGAATGTCTGCGACACTGGTATCAGCCTGAACTGGTTTAGCAGCAGCAAGACCGAAAAGGCTAATCAATAATGCTGATAAAAAGAGTTTCTTTTTCATAGGCGCCTCCTTATTTGACTTTGTCACTTTCGTGGTTGATAATTTTGCTGAGGAATTGTTGGGCACGAGGTTCGCTTGGATTGTCAAAAAAGTCATCGACATCTGTCGTATCTACCAAAACCTCTCCGTCGGCCATAAAGATAATGCGGTCCGCAACCTCTCGGGCAAATCCCATTTCGTGGGTAACGATGATCATGTTCATCCCATCATGCGCCAGTTTCTGCATAACTGCTAGTACATCACCGATAGTCTCAGGATCAAGAGCAGATGTTGGTTCATCAAAGAGGAGGAGTTCGGGATGCATAGCGAGTCCACGTGCGATGGCAATCCGTTGTTTTTGTCCACCAGATAGCATGGCTGGATAAGAATCTTTCTTGTCCCACATGTTTACAAATTCCAGATATTTTTGGGCTGTTTTTTCAGCTTCTTTTTTATCAATTCCTAGAACTTTTACAGGCGCAAGTGTTACGTTTTCTAACACTGTTTTATGTGGATAAAGATTAAAATGTTGGAAAACCATGCCGACTTCCTTACGAAGAGGAACTAAATCTTTCTGACTGGCACCTGCTACTTGGTGTCCATTGACTAGGAGACTTCCTTTGTCAACAGCCTCCAAACCATTGATCGTACGGATAAGAGTGGACTTACCAGAGCCAGAAGGTCCAAGTAGGACAACAACTTGTCCTTTTTCAAAACGGAGATTGATGTCGCGGAGTGCGTGGTAGTCTCCGTAATATTTTTCGACGTTTTTAAATTCTACTAAAGCCATGAGAGATCTCCTTTGTGTTAGATTTTATAACATGATTCTACAACAAAAAAATGTTCTTGTCAAATCATATCTGAAAAAAATTCACTAAAATGTTATAAAAAAGCAATCTGGATAGAGAAAATGCCTAAATCATGTTATAATGAAACGATAGAATTCTTAGAAAGAGTGGATGTTTTTTTGATAACTCCTACTTATGAATGGCAGTTTGCCCCGCAGGTTGAAGATGCGGATTTTACAAAGATAGCCAAGAAGGTTGGACTGGGTCCTGAGGTGGCTCGATTATTATTTGAAAGAGGAATTCAGGACGAAGAAAGTCTGAAGAAGTTTTTAGAACCTTCTTTGGAGGACTTGCATGACCCCTATCTGCTCCATGATATGGACAAGGCAGTGGAACGGATTCGTCAGGCCATTGAAGAAGGGGAAAACATTCTCATCTATGGAGACTACGATGCGGATGGTATGACTTCAGCTTCGATTGTGAAGGAAAGTTTGGTACAGCTTGGCGCCGAGTGCCGTGTTTATTTGCCAAATCGTTTTACCGATGGCTATGGTCCCAATGCCAGTGTTTATAAATACTTTATCGAGCAAGAGGGAATTTCCTTGATTGTGACAGTGGACAATGGGGTTGCTGGTCATGAGGCCATTGAATTGGCTCAGGCTATGGGAGTGGATGTCATTGTGACTGACCACCATTCCATGCCGGAAACCCTTCCTGATGCCTATGCGATTGTTCACCCTGAACATCCAGATGCGGACTATCCTTTCAAACAGTTGGCCGGATGCGGAGTGGCTTTCAAGCTAGCTTGCGCTCTTTTAGAAGAAGTGCAAGTGGAGCTACTCGATTTGGTCGCTATCGGAACCATTGCAGATATGGTGAGTTTGACGGATGAGAATCGCATTTTGGTCCAATATGGTCTGGAGATGCTGGGGCATACTCAGCGTATTGGTCTACAAGAAATGCTGGATATGGCTGGGATTGCTGCTAATGAAGTGACAGAAGAAACGGTTGGCTTTCAGATTGCCCCTCGTTTAAATGCCTTGGGGCGATTGGATGATCCGAATCCCGCCATTGATTTGTTGACTGGATTTGACGATGAGGAAGCGCATGAGATTGCCCTCATGATTCACCAGAAAAACGAAGAGCGCAAGGAAATCGTTCAGTCAATTTATGAAGAAGCTAAGACCATGGTGTATCCTGAGAAGAAGGTCCAGGTTTTGGCCAAGGAAGGCTGGAATCCTGGCGTTCTGGGTATCGTTGCTGGTCGTTTGTTGGAAGAACTAGGGCAGACAGTCATCGTTCTTAATATAGAAGAAGGTCGCGCCAAGGGTAGTGCTCGTAGTGTGGAAGCGGTCGATATTTTTGAGGCTCTGGATCCCCATCGAGATCTCTTTATCGCCTTTGGCGGCCATGCTGGTGCAGCTGGAATGACGCTGGAAGTTGAGAAACTTTCAGATTTATCTCAGGTTTTAGAAGACTATGTCCGTGAAAAAGGTGCAGATGCTGGTGGCAAGAATAAGTTAAATCTAGATGAAGAGTTGGATTTGGAGACTCTTAGTTTAGAAACGGTTAAAAGCTTTGAACGCTTGGCACCCTTTGGGATGGATAATCAGAAACCTGTCTTTTATATCAAGGATTTTCATGTCGAAAGTGCCCGTACTATGGGAGTAGGCAATGCCCACCTCAAACTAAAAATTTCCAATGGTGAGGCGAGCTTTGAAGTGGTGGCCTTTGGACAAGGTAGATGGGCAACAGAGTTTGCTCAAACCAAAAACTTAGAATTGGCAGTCACCCTGTCTGTCAATCAATGGAATGGCCAAACTGCTCTCCAGTTGATGATGGTGGATGCGCGTGTGGAAGGTGTTCAACTCTTTAACATTCGTGGGAAGAATGCAGTCTTGCCAGAAGGGGTTCCAGTCTTGGATTTCTCTGGAGACTTGCCAGATCTAGCGACCAGTGAAGCGGTTGTTGTAAAAACCATTCCTGAGGATATTACCTTGCTGAAGGCCATTTTTCAGGAACAACATTTCTCTGCTGTCTATTTCAAAAATGACATTGACAAGGCCTACTATCTGACAGGTTATGGGACTAGAGAACAGTTTGCAAAATTGTACAAGACCATTTACCAATTCCCAGAGTTTGATATTCGCTACAAGCTTAAGGATTTGGCGACTTATCTCAATATCCAACAAATCTTACTAGTCAAGATGATTCAAGTATTTGAGGAGCTGGGCTTTGTGACGATTAAAGATGGTGTTATGACAGTCAATAAAGAAGCGCCGAAAAGGGAAATTGCTGAAAGTCAGATTTACCAAAATCTCAAACAGACCGTTAAAGACCAAGAAATGATGGCGCTGGGTACCGTGCAAGAAATGTATGATTTTTTAATGGAGTAATAGATAGAAAGGGACTGAGATGACCTATCTCGGTCTCTTTTTGACGGATAAATGCTTGGTGTGGAAGTGGTTGAGAAAACGGTCTTTTGAGTGGTTTACTGATGTAAAGATTGGGGAAAACGATTCATTTTCT
>CAJZDE010000073.1:0-6693 GCA_915063165.1 uncultured Streptococcus sp. | reverse complement strand
AAGTCTTCTGGTTCGATTGGTTTTGGTTTTTTCAATTTCGAAACGACTCCTACGTATTTTACAAAGTTATCTAAGCAAGTTTCAAGGAATTTAACAGTTCCTTCGTTGGTGATATTTCCGTTGTTATCAAAAGCTTCCTTAGCTTTACCAAGAAGGAATTCGTTACCTGGAAGTGTGTAGGCATTGACACCTGGAGCATCAAGGATTTTACGAAGGTGAACTTGGGCACGTGATGTTCCTTGGTCATAGTATGATGCACCCACAATCATAACAGGTTTGTTTTCAAATGGATGAACTTCGTATGAAAGCCATTCAAGTACAGATTTGAGTGAAGCTGAGATAGTGTGGTTGTGCTCAGGAGTAGCGATAATGACACCATCAGCACGTGTAATCTTGTTATACAAGAAACGCAATTGGAAGCTTTCGTCCCATTTTTCGTCTTGGTTAAACATTGGAACTTCGTCGATTTCAAGGACTTCTAATTCAAATTTGAATTTGAAATTGCGACGGATAAATTCCAAGAGTTTGCGGTTATATGATTGATCGTAGTTTGATCCAACAAGTCCAACAAATTTCATTCTTTCGGTCTCCTATCTTACAAATTTTCCCAGTCAAATTCTTCTGCATCTTTGCGAAGCAATTCTTGAGCATTACGCAATTTTTCAGTAATCTTCACAAAGATACGGAAGTCATCAAAGATGGCATCCAATTTCTTAATGACGTCAAGGTCAACCAAGTCACCACTTGGGTTAAATGCTTGAAGAGAGTGTGAGAGTAAGAATTCATCTGGTAGAACGTTTGCCTTGATTTCAGGAGCGTTCAAGATTTGACGAAGTTGCAATTGGGCACGAGATGAACCAAGTGTACCATAGGAAGCACCAGTGATCATGATTGGTTTGTTCAAAAGTGGGTAGATACCGTAAGATAGCCAAGCAAGAGCACTCATTAAAACTGCAGGGATAGAGTGGTCGTACTCAGGAGTACCGATAATGACACCATCAGCTTCTTCAATTTTAGCTGCAATTTCAAGAATTTCAGCTGGAAGTTGCTTATCTGCAGGTTTGTTGAAAACAGGGATATCCTTGATTTCAACGAGTTCAATTTCAGCTTTATCAGCAAAGTGTTTTTGCATGTATTGGAGCAATTGGCGGTTTGTAGAACGTTTAGAGTTCGTTCCAACAATGGCAATAAGTTTTAGCATGAGATTTCCTTTCTCTTTTTACATAATACAATTTTGAAGGCCTGAAGAACATGCAAGGCGTCCCTCTTTGTCGATGAGGATGGCTTCAATTCCATCTATACTTTCGACTTGCCAGAGGATAGAAGCGCTTCGTTCTCCGAAAAGGCGCGTTGTCCAAATCTCACCATCAACGGATTTATCAGAGACAATCGTCAGGCTAGCGAGATCAGTTTCGACAGGGAATCCTGTCTCACTATCAAAGATATGGTGATAGTCTTTTCCATCTACTGTCAGGTGGCGTTCGTAAATACCTGAAGTGACAACAGATTTGTTAGAAGCAGGGATCGTTAGGAGATGATTGCCACGAGGATTTCTCGGATCTTGAATCCCAATCTGCCAGGCTTTCCCTTCTTTGGCTTGATTGTTTCCGATGGTGAGGATATTTCCTCCGAGATTGATCAAGGCAGAGGTGACACCGTGTTCTTTCAAATACTGGGCAACCCTATCTGCACTATAGCCCTTAGCTAAACAACCTAAATCAAGCTTCATTCCTTTCTTCTCTAAAAAGACAGTAGAGCTAGTCGGATCTAACTTGATAAAATACGGGTCAACTAGAGGCAAGACAGCTTCGATTTCTTTAGAGTCTGGAATTCGTGCATCTGCAAATCCGATTCGCCAGATTTGAATCAAGGGACCGATACTGATATTGAGATGGCTAGATGGTGCTAGGCTATGCTCAAGTCCAAGAGCAATCAGTTCAAACAGGTCAGGATGAACCTTAACAGGTGCGATTCCAGCCTGGTAGTTGATTTCCATTAGTTCGGATTCTTGACTATTGGCGTTGAAGCGGTATTCGAGTTCCTTGAGCAAGTCAAAAGCCCCCTGAAGCAGGATTTCTGCCCGCTCATCTACTAATGAAATCGTGATAGTTGTTCCCATTAGCCGTTCAGAGTGCGAACGAAGAGGCAAGCTACCAACTCCTTTCTCTTTATAGGAAATCATTCAATATAAGGTCGTTAAAGAAAAATTAAACCCCTTACATTTTCTTTCCATGTATCTAGCATACCATAAAGTCAGCGTTTTCACAAATAGATTTTGACAAAAAGTCAAGAAATATGCTCAGAATTAATATGAAAACGATAGAAAAATTAGATTTATCAATGTTAAGTGTATTTTTTTCTGAAAAAAAGAGAATTCTGAGCAAATATCTTGTAAACGCTAACAGTAAATGATATACTAGGAAGGTAAATCAAAAATTAAAGGTAGGAATTTTTCTATGAGTAAAATCGTTGTAGTTGGTGCTAACCACGCTGGTACAGCTTGTATTAATACGATGTTGGACAACTTCGGACATGAGAACGAAATCGTAGTATTTGACCAAAACTCAAATATTTCATTCCTTGGTTGTGGAATGGCGCTTTGGATCGGGGAACAAATTGATGGCCCAGAAGGTCTCTTCTACTCTGATAAAGAAAAATTGGAAGCAAAAGGTGCTAAAGTTTACATGAACTCGCCAGTTCTTTCAATTGACTACGATAACAAAGTTGTGACTGCAGAAGTTGAAGGAAAAGAGCACAAAGAATCTTATGATAAATTGATCTTTGCTACTGGTTCAACTCCAATCTTGCCTCCAATCGAAGGTGTTGAAATCGTTAAGGGCAACCGCGAATTCAAAGCAACTCTTGAAAATGTACAATTTGTTAAATTGTACCAAAACGCTGAAGAAGTTATTGAAAAACTTGAAGACAAGAGCAAACACCTTGAGCGCATTGCCGTTGTTGGTGGTGGTTACATCGGTGTAGAACTTGCCGAAGCTTTCGAGCGTCTTGGAAAAGAAGTGGTGCTTGTAGATATCGTAGATACTGTCTTGAACGGCTACTATGACAAAGACTTTACTCAAATGATGGCGAAGAACTTGGAAGACCACAACATCCGCTTGGCTCTTGGTCAAACAGTTAAAGCCATCCAAGGTGATGGAAAAGTTGAACGTTTGGTAACAGACAAAGAAACATTTGATGTAGATATGGTGGTTCTTGCTGTTGGTTTCCGTCCAAACACAGCTCTTGCTGACGGTAAGATTGAACTCTTCCGTAACGGTGCCTTCCTTGTAGATAAGAAACAAGAAACATCTATCCCAGGTGTATACGCTGTTGGTGACTGTGCCACTGTTTATGACAATGCTCGTAAAGATACAAGCTACATCGCTCTTGCATCTAATGCTGTTCGTACTGGTATCGTTGGTGCTTATAACGCTTGTGGACATGAATTAGAAGGAATCGGAGTTCAAGGATCAAACGGTATCTCTATCTACGGTCTTCACATGGTTTCGACTGGTTTGACTCTTGAAAAAGCCAAAGCTGCAGGCTATAACGCAACTGAAACTGGCTTTAACGATCTTCAAAAACCAGAATTTATCAAACATGACAACCACGAAGTTGCCATCAAGATTGTCTTTGACAAAGACAGTCGCGAAATCCTTGGTGCACAAATGGTTTCACATGATGCTGCTATCAGTATGGGAATCCACATGTTCTCGCTTGCTATCCAAGAGCATGTAACCATTGATAAATTGGCCTTGACAGACCTATTCTTCTTGCCACATTTCAACAAACCATACAACTACATTACAATGGCTGCACTTACAGCTGAAAAATAAAAATTGACGAGCTATCTGGCCTTAAGTTAAGGTCAGATAGCTTTTTAGTTATACTCTTCGAAAATCTCTTCAAACCACGTCAGCTTTATCTGCAACCTCAAAGCTGTGCTTTGAGCAACCTGCGGCTAGCTTCCTAGTTTGCTCTTTGATTTTCATTGAGTATCAATCTGTACCCATACAATTATCCTTTTTTTATCTTGTACTTCATTCTAATCTGGCTTAAAATGAAATGGTAGCTACCAATACAAATGATGAGGATTAAGAAATGACTGAAAATCGTTATGAACTAAATAAAAACTTAGCACAGATGCTCAAAGGTGGGGTTATCATGGACGTTCAAAACCCTGAACAGGCTCGTATCGCAGAGGCTGCTGGTGCGGCAGCTGTTATGGCCTTGGAACGGATTCCAGCTGATATTCGTGCAGCTGGTGGGGTTTCCCGTATGAGCGATCCAAAGATGATTAAGGAAATCCAAGAAGCGGTCAGCATTCCAGTGATGGCCAAGGTCAGAATTGGGCATTTTGTTGAAGCTCAGATTTTAGAGGCTATTGAGATTGACTATATCGATGAGAGTGAAGTGCTGTCTCCAGCAGACGATCGTTTCCATGTAGATAAGAAGGAATTCCAAGTTCCTTTTGTCTGTGGAGCTAAGGATTTGGGTGAAGCCTTGCGTCGTATCGCTGAGGGAGCTTCCATGATTCGGACAAAAGGAGAACCGGGGACAGGAGACATCGTTCAAGCCGTTCGACATATGCGCATGATGAATCAAGAAATCCGCCGTATTCAAAATCTTCGCGAGGATGAACTTTATGTTGCTGCCAAGGACTTGCAAGTTCCTGTAGAATTGGTCCAATACGTTCATGAACATGGGAAGTTGCCAGTTGTTAACTTCGCAGCTGGAGGTGTGGCAACACCAGCAGATGCTGCGCTGATGATGCAATTGGGGGCAGAGGGCGTCTTTGTCGGTTCAGGTATTTTCAAGTCAGGAGATCCTGTTAAACGAGCAAGTGCTATTGTCAAAGCCGTAACCAACTACCAAAATCCTCAAATTCTGGCTCAAATCTCTGAAGACCTAGGGGAAGCCATGGTTGGTATTAATGAGAATGAAATTCAAATTCTCATGGCAGAGCGAGGAAAATAGATGAAAATCGGAATATTAGCCTTGCAAGGTGCTTTTGCAGAGCATGCAAAAGTGCTAGATAAACTAGGAGTCGCTAGTGTCGAAATCAGAAATTTGGATGATTTTCAACAACATCAGAGTGACTTGGCGGGTTTGATATTGCCTGGCGGTGAGTCTACAACCATGGGCAAACTCTTGCGTGACCAGAACATGCTGCTTCCCATCCGAGAAGCCATTCTATCTGGATTACCCGTTTTTGGGACCTGTGCGGGCTTAATCTTGCTAGCTAAGGAAATCACTTCTCAGGAAGAAAGTCATCTTGGAACCATGGATATAGTGGTTGAGCGCAATGCTTATGGACGTCAACTAGGAAGTTTTTATACAGAAGCAGAATGTAAGGGAGTTGGTCAGATTCCCATGACTTTTATCCGTGGACCGATTATCAGCAGTGTTGGAGAGGGTGTAGAAATTCTAGCAACAGTTGATGATCAAATCGTTGCTGCGCAAGAAAAAAATATGCTGGTAACTTCTTTTCATCCAGAGTTAACAGATGATGTTGGCTTGCACCAGTATTTTATCAATATGTGTAAAGAAAAAAGTTGAGAAAAAATTCTCAACTTTTTTACATGTAATAAACAATGGCGATGTACTGAAGTGCAGATGCCGCTAGGATAAAAAGATGCCAAATCATGTGGAAATAAGGTTTTTTCTTAGCGTAAAATCCAGCTCCAACTGTATAACAGAGTCCGCCAGTTACCATGAGACTCCAGAAAATTGGCGTTGTTTGACTGATAATGGCAGGAATGATAGCTAGAACCAACCAGCCCATGATCAGGTAAAGGGCAAGGCTGAATTTCTCATTGACCTTTTTAGCAAAGATTTTATAGAGGATGCCAAAGATGGTCGTTCCCCACTGAATGGCAATGATCAGATAGCCAAACCAATTATTCATCAAAGTCAATACGACCGGCGTATAAGAGCCTGCGATAGCCACATAAATCATAGAATGGTCGATGATTCGCAAGACGTATTTGTGGGTCGAACCATAGGCCATAGAGTGGTAAATAGTTGACGAGAGGAACATGAGAAATAGACTGATAACAAAGATAGAAACGCCAAAAGATGATAAAAATCCGTGTGCTTCATAACTATAGGTGGATGAAATGGGGAGTAGGATGAGCATGATAACGGCACCCACAGCATGGGTCACGCTATTAGCAATTTCCTCTCCAAAACTGAGTTTTTTACTGAGTTTTAGACTGGTATTCATTGGATTTCCTCCTCTTCTTTGATAAGGATTAAGTCTAGAGTTTGATGATAGAGTTTAACCGTTTGACAGCTAGTTTGGATAATAGGATTTTCTGGATCAATCCCATGGTTCATGTAGTCCACAAAAGCATCGTAGAGCTGGTCTGAGCTCGCTTGAGTTTGTAGAGTATTAAGGGTCTGAGCGATTTCTTGGATCGAAAAGGCAGACTTGAGAGTAGTAATAGCAATCAAACGTGCAATCTGTTTGCGTTGGTATTTTTTCTTGTCTGGCTTTGTCAGGTAACCATGTTTGACATAATTATTGACCATGGATGCTGTTAGTCCTTTGTCTTTATCTGTAGAGATAGGGGCACAGACCTGATTGACATAAAGTAAAACCTGATCCAGATAGAGGTCAATATTTGGAATGTCTTCCCATTTTGGGTAGGAAAAGTTAGAATTCATTTCCAACTCCTTTTTATCTAGTTT
>CAJZDE010000072.1:0-6736 GCA_915063165.1 uncultured Streptococcus sp. | reverse complement strand
GAAATGAAGTCCCTTCATACCATAGGCTTGCAGGATTTTGCTTGCAACCTTATCAGATGCAGTTCCAGCGCCACTTGGCAGTTGGTAGCCTAGTTCTCGTCCAAGATTTTCCAAGTTTTCGAGGAAGAGATCCCGCGCAATGATGGAGCTAACCGCAACAGCCAGGTATTTGCCCTCGGCTTTTTCTTCCAAAGTGATCTTGTTTGGAAAACGGTTGGCTTCTTGCGCCAAGTACTTGTCATAGTTTTTAGGACTTGTAAAAGCGTCAATCACGATTTTTTCTGGCTGGACTCCTTTTTGAAGGAGGAGAAAGATAGCCTGATTGTGAAGGGCAACCTTTACAGAAACAGCATTGTAACGCTCACCGATAACTTCATTATACTTGCTAGGTGAAAGGAGGAGCGCTTGGTGCTGGATTTTTTCCTTGAGGATTGGAGCAATCTGACGAATCTTTTTGTCTGTCAGGGTTTTTGAATCCCCTACGCCGAGTTTTCGTAAGAAGTCATGCTGGTCAGGTGTCACAAAGGAAGCCACGACAGCCAGCCCACCAAAGTAGGAACCATTTCCCACCTCATCGGTCCCAATCATAGGAAAATCTTGACCACTGTTTTCTTGTTGAACTTGATAGCCAAAGAAACTAGCGTACTGTTCAGCAGCTTCGCCCTGCAGGAGGACTTTTCCAGAAGTATAGATGGAAACCGTTGCCTGAGGCAGGCGCAAAAAATAGCGAATATAAGGATTTTTACTAGGACTGAGAGCCTTCTGATACTGACTTAAAAAGCTCTGAATTTCCTGTTCACTTGGTGTGAGTGTGATACTTGCCATAGTCTCTATTGTACCACAAAAGCAGGAGAATTGGTAAAAACTGACAAAATTAGCGAAATTTGGTATAATATCGTGAGGTGAATTTTATGGCAAATCTAAATCGATATAAGTTTACATTCGGGAAAAAGACATTAACCTTGACAACCGAGCATGACAACCTCTTTATGGAGGAAATTGCCAAGGTTGCGACTGAAAAATACCAAGCAATTAAAGAACAAATGCCTGGGGCGGATGATGAAACCATTGCGCTTCTTTTGGCGGTTAATTGTCTGTCTACACAACTCAACCGTGAGATTGAATTTGATGACAAGGAGCAAGAGTTGTTAGAACTCCGCCACAAGTTGATTGCTGTCAAACAAGAACAGAGCAAGATTGAGGATTCCCTATGATTTCAATCCTACTCTTATTGGTTCTGGCTTGGGGCTTTTACATCGGCTACCGTAGAGGTTTGGTCCTGCAAGTTTATTATTTCCTCGTGGCAGTGATTTCAGCCTTTGTTGCGGGACAGTTTTATAAATCATTGGGAGATCACTTCCACTTACTTGTCCCTTATGCCAATCCTCAGGAAGGACAGGGAACCTTTTTCTTCCCTTCAGACCAGCTGTTTCATCTAGACAAGGTCTTTTATGCGGGTCTAGCCTATCTTCTAGTTTTTGGGATTTGCTACACTATCGGACGTTTTATCGGTTTGTTCCTGCACTTGATTCCAACTAAAAAGCTCGATGTCAAATGGTTGCGTATCGGATCAGGCCTTTTATCTCTATTGGTAACCTTATTTGTCTTGCAAATGGCTCTGACCATCCTTGCAACGGTGCCTCTGGCAGTCATTCAAAATTCACTCGAAAAAAGTATAGTAGCCAAACACATCATCCAAAGTGTCCCTTTTACGACAAACCTTATCAAACAACTCTGGGTGACAAATTTAATCGGATAAAAAGGGCGGGATTTTTCCTAGCCCTTTGTTTACAGATTGGAGGACTAGGTCAAAACCTCTAGTTGCTATAATCTTGTAAACCAGCATATAAGGAAAAAATATGAATACAAAAATACTAGAAACCTTAGAATTTAATAAAATCAAAGCCTTGTTTGAACCGCATCTCTTGACAGAACAAGGTCTAGAGGAGCTAAAAGGCTTGGCTCCAACTGCTAAGGTGGATAAGATCAAACAAGCCTTTACAGAGATGGAGGAAATGCAAGCCCTATTTGTGGAGCAACCTCACTTTACCATCCTAGCGACGCGTGAGATATCAGCTGTTTGCAAGCGTCTGGAGATGGGGGCGGACCTCAATATCGAGGAATTTTTACTCATCAAACGGGTCTTGCTTGCTAGCAGAGAGTTGCAAAGTTTTTATGCCAATCTCGAAAACGTACGCTTGGCACAGTTGGCGAGATGGTTTGAAAAACTGCATGATTTTCCACACTTGCAAGGGAGTCTCCAAGCCCTAAATGACGCAGGATTTATCGAGAATTTCGCCAGCGAAGAACTAGCACGCATTCGTCAAAAAATTCATGATAGCGAGAGTCAGGTCCGAGATGTCTTGCAAGACTTGCTCAAGCAAAAAGCGCAGATGTTGACCGAAGGGATAATTGCTAGCAGAAATGGTCGTCAAGTCTTACCAGTCAAGAACACCTATCGCAATAAGATTGCAGGTGTTGTTCATGACATCTCTGCTAGTGGAAACACAGTCTATATCGAGCCACGTGAGGTCGTGAAACTGAGCGAAGAAATCGCTAGTCTGCGAGCTGACGAGCGCTATGAGATGATTCGCATCCTGCAGGAACTATCGGAACGGGTCCGTCCTCATGCTGCAGAGATTGCTAATGATGCTTGGATTATCGGCCATCTGGATCTGATTCGTGCCAAGGTGCGTTTCATTCAAGAAAGACAAGCAGTCGTTCCTCAACTTTCAGAGAACCAAGAGCTTCAACTCCTTCATGTTCGTCATCCTTTGGTCAAAAATGCAGTGGCAAACGATGTACATTTTGGTAAGGAATTAACGGCCATTGTCATTACAGGTCCCAATACTGGTGGGAAGACCATCATGCTCAAAACCTTGGGCTTGACCCAACTCATGGCCCAGTCAGGCTTGCCCATTTTAGCTGATAAGGGGAGCCGTGTCGGTATTTTCGAAGAAATCTTCGCAGATATTGGGGATGAGCAGTCTATCGAGCAGAGTTTGTCTACCTTCTCCAGCCACATGACCAATATCGTAGATATTCTTGGCAAGGTCAATCAGCACTCGCTCTTATTGCTAGATGAGCTCGGGGCTGGGACCGATCCGCAGGAAGGAGCAGCACTTGCTATGGCTATTCTGGAGGATCTTCGTCTGCGTCAGGTCAAGACCATGGCGACGACCCACTATCCAGAGCTCAAGGCCTACGGTATCGAAACAGCCTTTGTGCAAAATGCCAGTATGGAGTTTGATACAGCAAGTCTGCGTCCGACCTATCGCTTTATGCAGGGAGTTCCTGGCCGAAGCAATGCCTTTGAAATCGCCAAACGCCTGGGCTTGTCAGATGTCATCGTCGGAGATGCCAGCCAGCAGGTCAACCAAGATAATGATGTCAACCGCATCATTGAACAATTAGAAGAGCAAACGCTTGAAAGCCGTAAACGCTTGGACAATATTCGTGAGGTGGAGCAAGAAAACCTTAAGATGAACCGAGCTCTTAAAAAGCTCTACAACGAACTCAATCGTGAAAAAGAAACTGAGCTCAACAAGGCGCGTGAACAGGCTGCCGAGATTGTGGAACTCGCTCTAAGTGAAAGTGACCAGATTCTCAAAAATCTCCATAGCAAGTCTCAACTCAAACCCCACGAAATCATTGAAGCTAAGGCTAAACTGAAAAAACTGGCTCCTGAAAAAGTCGACTTATCTAAAAACAAGGTCCTTCAAAAAGCCAAGAAGAAACGAGCTCCGAAGGTGGGGGATGATATCGTGGTTCTCAGTTATGGTCAAAGAGGAACCTTGACCAATCAGCTTAAGGACGGCCGTTGGGAAGCCCAAGTTGGTTTGATCAAGATGACCTTGGAAGAGAAAGAATTTGACCTTGTTCAGGCTCAACAAGAAGCTCCAGTCAAGAAAAAACAAGTCAATGTCGTCAAACGTGCTTCTGGTCGTGGTCCGCAAGCAAGACTGGATCTCCGAGGCAAACGGTACGAAGAAGCTATGAATGAGCTGGACGCCTTTATCGACCAAGCCCTGCTCAATAACATGGCGCAGGTCGACATCATCCATGGTATCGGAACAGGAGTCATCCGTGAGGGCGTCACCAAATACCTGCAAAGAAACAAGCATGTCAAGAGTTTTGGCTATGCTCCACAAAATGCTGGTGGTAGTGGCGCAACCATTGTGACCTTTAAAGGATAGAGAGAAGAAGGATTCGCTCTTTCTAAAAAAAAGAAATGAAAGGTCAAAAAGTTTCATAGAATATATTGACAAAGGCTAACTTTTCTTGTAGAATAATAAAAAAATAAAATACCAACACCGAATGAAGTTTAATAGAAGTGGAGAAAGGTTTGTTTTCCATGACTGTAAATGGACGGAACTCTGGAGAGACCGTAAAGGCACCGAAGGGGCAAGGCAGGTAACTGCTCAAACTCTCAGGTAAAAGGACAGAGCTAGGATAGACCGCTTTTTGGCATTTATCTAAGCATTCCAGAGTACATGTATCTTGCATGTGCTCTTTCTTTTGGGGTTGAAAGATAGGAGAAGGACATGTTAGAATTGCTTAAAGCGCTTGATGCTTTTGCTTGGGGGCCTCCCCTCTTGATCTTATTGGTCGGAACGGGTATCTATTTGACCATCCGACTGGGCCTTTTGCAGGTTACTCGTCTCCCTAAGGCCTTTCAGTTGATCTTTACCAAGGACAAGGGGCACGGCGATGTGTCGAGCTTTGCTGCTCTCTGTACGGCTCTAGCAGCCACAGTTGGTACGGGAAATATCATCGGGGTAGCGACAGCCATTAAGGTTGGAGGACCAGGGGCCCTCTTTTGGATGTGGATGGCGGCCTTCTTTGGGATGGCGACCAAATATGCCGAAGGCTTGCTGGCCATCAAATACCGTACTAAGGATGCAAATGGTGCTGTAGCAGGAGGACCCATGCACTACATCCTTTTGGGGATGGGAGAAAAGTGGCGTCCACTTGCTATCTTCTTTGCCCTAGCGGGTGTATTGGTAGCCCTTCTAGGGATTGGTACCTTTACCCAAGTCAATTCGATTTCAGAATCCATTCAAAATACAGCCCAAGTTGATCCAGCAATCACAGCTCTGATTTTATCCATTTTTGTAGGGATTGCCGTCTTTGGTGGCCTCAAATCCATATCAAAAGTTTCGACAGCAGTGGTTCCTTTTATGGCTATTGTCTATATTTTAGGAACTCTTACAGTTATTCTCTTTAATATCGAGAAAATCCCAGCCACACTTGCCCTCATCTTTACTTCAGCCTTTAGTCCAGCTGCTGCGGTAGGTGGTTTTGCAGGTGCCAGCATTCGGATGGCTATCCAAAATGGTGTGGCGCGGGGAGTCTTCTCTAACGAATCTGGTCTTGGTTCTGCTCCCATTGCGGCGGCTGCGGCTAAGACAAATGAGCCTGTCGAGCAAGGTTTGATTTCCATGACAGGAACCTTTATTGATACTTTGATTATCTGTACTCTGACAGGTCTAACAATCTTGGTAACTGGTGTTTGGAGTGGTGATTTGAATGGAGTTGCCTTGACTCAGTCAGCCTTCTCAACAGTTTTTTCACACTTTGGACCTGCTCTTTTGACCCTCTTCCTTGTGCTCTTTGCCTTTACGACGATCCTCGGATGGAACTATTACGGAGAGCGCTGTTTTGAGTTTCTCTTTGGTGTTCGTTTTATCTGGCTCTATCGTGTAGTCTTTGTGCTCATGGTCTTGTTGGGAGGATTTATCGAGTTGGATATGGTTTGGATTATCGCAGATATCGTCAATGCCTTGATGGCATTGCCTAACTTGATTGCCCTCTTAGTTTTGTCGCCAGTCGTCATTGCTGAGACTAAAAAGTATTTTAAACACTAATCCAATCACACTTTTAGTGTGATTTTTTCATTTCATAGACATTTCTTATCAAGGCGATTGAAAATATATATTATCCAAGGGGAAAATTCTATGATAGACTAAATGACAATAAAATGAAAAGAGGTTTCTTATGACAACATTTACCATCCACACAGTAGAATCAGCACCAGCAGAAGTGAAAGAAGTTCTTGAAACAGTACAAAAAGATAACAATGGCTATATTCCCAACCTAATCGGTCTCTTGGCCAACGCTCCTACCGCGCTTGAAGCCTACCGAACTGTCGGAGCCATCAACCGTCGCAACAGCCTGACACCAGTAGAGCGTGAAGTAGTGCAAATCACAGCTGCCGTAACCAATGGTTGTGCTTTCTGCGTCGCAGGTCACACAGCCTTTTCAATCAAACAAATCCAGATGAATGATGATCTTCTACAAGCACTCCGCAACCGTACTCCGATCGAGACAGATCCAAAACTAGATACTCTAGCTAAGTTTACCTTGGCGGTCATCAATACCAAAGGGCGTGTAGGAGATGAAGCCTTGGCTGAATTTTTGGAAGCTGGATACACGCAACAAAATGCCTTGGACGTGGTTCTCGGTGTTAGTCTTGCCAGCCTCTGCAACTATGCCAACAACCTAGCCAATACGCCTATTAATCCAGAATTGCAACCGTATGCTTAATTCATATCTGAGAAAAAATGAAGTCTGAAATAATCCAACTTCGTTTTTTAAGTCCTCATTTAAGCGCTTTTATGCTATACTAATAATAACATGATTATTGGAGGCTCGGATGAAAAAGCTCCCCTTAGTATTCTCTGGCTGTTTATTAGGTTTAGCAGGTGCAGGAAATTTGATTGCAGATACTTTGCCT
>CAJZDE010000071.1:0-6752 GCA_915063165.1 uncultured Streptococcus sp. | reverse complement strand
AGCTATGGCTACAGTTGTGCCCTTTAATCAATTTTTACTCGTTCCACTTTGGGAAGCGAAAAAAGCGATAGAGGAAGAGCATCCTGAATGGAAGGACCTTAGTACAAGTAGAGTTAAGGTCCCATCGTCAGAAACGAGTAAACGGAACTTGGCAGCTGTTGGAAGTGTCATTGCTTTGTTCTTCTCGTTTGCCTTACTCTATAGGTCTGCAAAGGTATACCAGAAGGTCCCTACTGCCGATGAAATAAAGAACCTTCCCAAGATTGAGAATAAGGGTATTCCTAAACTTGATACTAAGAAAATTCCAAGTATAAAAAGGTAATCAGAAGAATAATCTGTAATTTAAAACACCCCAAGAGTTAGTTTTTATCTCTAATTTCTGAGGTGCTTTTTTATATTCTAATATTTTTACAATACCCACGTTCGGATAGCATGGGCAACGCCGGATTCATCATTTGTTTTGGTGATGTATTTGGCGATTTTTTTGAGTTCTGGATTTCCATTTTCCATAACAACGGGATTTCCAACGACTTCCAGCATGGCACGGTCATTTTCTTCGTCCCCGATCGCCATGGTTTCAGCTTTGGTTAATCCTAGTTTCTCAGCTAGATGGGTAATAGCTGAACCCTTGTCTACATTCTTTTTAAGGAGTTCGAGGTAGAAGGGAGCAGATTTGTTAATAGAGTAGCGCTCGTAAAATTCTGCTGGAATTTTTTCAATCGCAGCATCGAGAATCTCTGGTTCATCGATAAACATACACTTGACGATTTCCTTGCCAGCCATTTCTTCAGGGGTGCGGTAGAAGATAGGCATGCTGACGAGGGTTGATTCGTGCACCGTGTATTTTCCGATATTGCGATTGGCAGTGTAGATACCATCCTTGGTAATAGCGTGCATGTGGACACCGAGTTTGCGACTGAGAAATTCCATATCGAGATAGTCCTCATAGGTCAAGGATTCGCTGATAATCTCATGGCCAGTAGCAGTTTCTTGAACAAGGGCACCATTGAAGGTTACGACATAGTCACCCTCGTCTCTCAATTGCAAGTCGTCCAGAAGTTTGGCAACGCCTGCGATAGGACGACCCGTTGCAATCACGACTTTGACGCCAGCTTCTTTGGCATCTTGGATGGCAGAAAAGACTTCCGGAGTGATTTCTTTTTTACTGTTAACCAGGGTACCGTCGATATCGACGGCGATTAGTTTAATACTCATAAATTTCCTCTATTCGTTCTTATTTGGGGTAAAATGATCGTTCTCAATCAAGTGTAAAAATTGCTGGGTAACGCTTGCGAAGATGCTGTTTTGATCTAACATTTCTTTTGGGAAATAGAAACGATTATCTCCGTGGCGGCTGCCAGCAAGGGATTGGACTATAGGAGACAGGCTAGAGAGTTCAGCCAGTTCACCATTTTTCTGTAGAATCTCAATCTGTGTCCGTGGATTTTCAGATTCGGGACGATAGATATCATAAGGGAGGTCAAAATTCTTATGAATAGCAGTATAGTAGTCTGGATCAAACCCGATTTCTTCAACCAGTTGTCTCATGCTTGCAAGTTTGTCTTGGTCTTTTTCTGAAAAAGTAATGGATTTAAAGACCTTGCGGTTGACAAAACGTTGCGACAAGTCGGCTAGTATCTTGTCAGGACTGGTCATCCAGAGTTGGAAGTAGGTATTCATCACGCCGTCATCAAGTGCCAGATAGTCAGATAGAGTAACTTTCTTTTCAAAAAAAGGTAGCAAATGAGGAGAAGTGCGTGCAAAGAAGTCCTTGTCCTCAGGAAAGAGTTCCTTAGCGCGTTTGAGGAGATTCTGTAGGAGAACTTCCATGGCGCGTGTTGCTGGGTGGAAATAAACCTGCATATACATCTGGTAGCGACTGAGGACATAGTCTTCGATGGCATGCATGCCATTGCGCTGAAAGGCGATCCCATTTTCAACAGGACGAATGACTCGGAGGATTCGAGTCAGGTCAAATTCCCCATAAGATGCTCCTGTAAAATAGGAGTCGCGCAAGAGATAGTCCATGCGGTCTGCATCAATCTGACTGGAAATGAGCTGTACGACCTGCTTGTTAGGATAGGTATGGTCAATGACACTGGCTACCTTTTCTGGAAAATCGGGTGCCACTTGTAGCAGAACTTGGTGAATCTCTGTCTCAGGGCTTTGGATGATTTCCTGGGTAATGGCCTCATGATCTGTATCAAAGAGATGTTCAAAAGTATGGGAGTAGGCACCATGTCCGAGGTCATGAAGGAGTGCAGCAGTCATGGTCAAGAGAGACTCAGCAGGATCCCATTCTTCAGGATATTTTTCTTCAAAAATCTCCGTGATACGACGAGCAATCTCATAGACTCCTAGACAGTGGGAAAAGCGACTGTGCTCCCCACCATGGAAGGTATAGCTGGAAGTTCCTAGCTGTTTGATACGACGCAGACGTTGAAATTCTTTTGTATTGATCAAGTCATAGATGACCTGATTATTGACGTGGATATAGTTGTGAACTGGGTCACGGAATACTTTTTCGTTCATATGACCATTATAGCAAAATCCTGCTCTTTTTGGTAAAATAGTAGGACAAGAGACATGAAAGAGGATTTGATGTGAAGATTCGGATGCGAAATACGATTCAGTTTGATGAGCAGTTGGAAGTGATTGACCAGCTTTATGACGTGGAAGTGCGTGAAAAGGGCGATTATAGCTATCTGCTTTTCTACAATGAGGAAAAGGAAAAAGTGGTTCTCAAGTTTCATGAAGAAGAACTGGTGATGACCCGTTTCTCGAGTCCCAAAACCATCATGCGTTTTCTAAAGGCTAGTGATAGTTTAGCTTATATTCCCACACCAATGGGCATGCAGGAGTTTATCATCCAAACGAGTCACTACAAACTGGATGGGCAAAAGATTGAATTAGCCTATCAACTGCAAAACCAAGAGGGACACCCCTTTGCCAGCTATCAATTAGAAATTACTTGGGGATAAGAAAAAGGTTGGCAAGAGCCAACCTTATTTGATATAGAGTTCTTGGTTTTTTAGGACAATTTCACCTACACTTGCGAATTTCTTGAGTTTTTTCAGTTCTTCAGGATGGGTTACTAGAGTGATAACATAGCCCTCCTTGCCCATGCGACCTGTACGTCCAGCACGGTGAGTGTAGGTTTCGATATCTCTTGGGACGTCAAAGTTTACGACGCATTCTAGGCTATCAATGTCAATCCCTCGAGCCAGAAGGTCAGTTGCAAGGAGCAGGGTTAGCTGCTTGTCTTTAAACTTTTCCAAGATGACTTTTCTAAACTTGACATTGACATCACTAGCAAGAGAAACAGCCAAGATATCGCGATACTGTAGTTTTTCCTCTGCACTTCCAAGATCTGATAGGCTATTAAAGAAAGCTAGTCCGCGGAAATCTTCTACATGAGCCAATTTTCGAAGCATGTCCACTCGGTGACGTTGGTCTACCTGCATGTAGAAGTGTTGAATGTTGTCCAACTTTTGGTCAGAAAGATCAATGGTGCGCGTGTTGGTAGCAATCTTTTCTTGGTCAAACTTGGTCGTCGCACTCATATAGATGAGTTGATGGTCACGAGGTGCGTAGTGAGTGATTTTTTCGACAAAGTGAATCTGAGAATCATCGAGCAATTGGTCAAATTCATCCAGAATGATGGTTTCTACATTCATCATCTTGATCTTTTTCAATTTAATCAACTCAAAGATACGGCCAGGGGTTCCAATCAGAATTTCTGGTCCTTTTTTGAGGCGTTCAATCTGGCGTTTCTGACTGGAACCTGATAAGAAGAGCTGAGCAGTCAAGCCGATAGCTTCCGCCCATGTTTTACATACGTCAAAAATCTGTCCAGCTAGCTCTGTATTTGGTGCTAGAATCAAGAGTTGCTGGGCTTTTTTCATTTGTAGTCTGAGAAGACTTGGTAAGAGGTAAGCTAGGGTCTTACCAGTTCCTGTTGGGCTCACTCCCAAGAGGTTTTCTCCAGCAAGTATAGGCTCAAATAGTTGAGTTTGAATGGGGGTAAATTCTTGGAAACCGAGTTGGTCGCTCAATTTCTGCCATTCAGTGGGTAGTTTGGTTTTCATTTTTCTGCCTCAAATCTAATGCCAGCAGTCTGGCGCATAGTATATAGTAGCTCATGAACAGAGCCTGCATCATCCAGCCAGTTCTGGTAACGTGTCTTGTCTGGTTGCTGGATCATGTGTGCAAATGTTGCGACTTCCTCAGTCATCGTATGAGGAGCCTGTTGGATAGGGAGCTGGACTCGATTTCCTTTGTGGTCAGTAAAAATAGCTGAGTGGACATGCTCAATCGTGTTGAGGGTCAAGGTTCCATCTGCTGTGTAGATCTCGCAAGGAAGATTGGAAGTGATGTTTTTTCCAGCCTTGATATGAACTTGAAAGTCAGGGTAGAAGAGCATACCGTCCCCATTTAGGTCAATGCTATTGTCGAGCTGTTGAGCCTGATAGGTCGCGTCTTGAGCTTTTCCAAAGAGGCGAACGGTAGCGTAGAGAGGATAAATCCCCAAATCCATAAGAGCTCCGCCAGCAAAACGGTCTGAAAAGACATTTGGCGTCTGCCCAGCCAACAAGTCCGGCATCTTGGAAGAATACTTGGCATAGTTGAAATCTGCTCCCAGCACTTGTTTGTATGCTAAAAAGTTTTTGATAGTAGTAAAAGCTTCCTCGTGGTAGTTTCGTGCCGCTTCAAAGATAAAACAGTGATTTTTCTCAGCTGTCTGTCTCAAATCCATCCATTCATGTGGCTGAGTGACAGCTGGCTTTTCAAGAATGACGTGCTTACCAGCAGACAAGGCAGCCTTGGCTTGAACAAAATGCAAGGAGTTTGGACTAGCGATATAAATCACATCAAAGGAAGACTTAAAGAAATCTTCTAATTGATCAAAGAGTTGGATATCTTGATAACGAGAAGCAAAGGTTGCGGCAGTTTCTAGTTTTCTAGAGTAGACAGCAACCAGCTGGTATTGGCCACTGGTATGGGCTGCTTCTGTGAAATGATGGCTGATAGCGCCTGTTCCGATAACACCTAATTTCAGCATAGATACTCCTTTTCCGACTTTAAATCCTTCCTTCATTATAACACAGAAAAGAAGGACTATCCAACAGATGGTAAAAATTTTCAAATGGACTACGCTTTTCTCAAAGAAAGTGGTACAATATTGAAATGAGTAAATGAAACTGAAATGGGAGAGATAATGAGATTATTACCAATAAGAAAAATATCTCGTCAGTCTAAAAGACTAGCGCTTTTTTTGACCTTTTGTGCAGGATATGTCGATGCCTATACCTTTATCGTTCGAGGGAATACACTTGTAGCAGGTCAAACTGGGAATGTGGTTTTTCTTTCTGTAGGACTCATTCAACAGAATGTCTCAGATGCCAGTGCTAAAGTAATGACCTTACTTTCCTTTATGATGGGGGTCTTTTTACTGACATTGTATAAAGAAAAACTCCGAATAGTAAAAAAGCCGATTTTGTCCTTGATTCCACTCGCGGTCTTATCCATAATCATTGGCTTTGTTCCCTTGTCAGTTGACAATATCTACCTAGTCCCACCTTTAGCTTTTTGTATGGGCTTGGTGACAACAGCCTTTGGAGAAGTGTCGGGTATCGCCTATAATAATGCCTTTATGACTGGGAATATTAAACGAACCATGTTGGCTTTTGGAGATTATTTCCGGACTAAGCATACGCCTTTTCTACGAGAGGGCTTGATTTTTGTTAGCTTACTTAGCAGTTTTGTCTTCGGAGTTGTTTTTTCAGCTTATTTGACGATTTACTATCAAGAGAAAACAATTCTAGGTGTTCCAGTGATGATGAGCATCTTTTACCTCAGTATGCTTTTTGCTTCTTGGAGAAAAAAAGGGAAAGAAAAAGCTTAATTTTGATTGATTTCACTTGTAAGAAAAAAGAAGATATGCTATACTTGAAGAGTTGACTATGCACAGTCCTGTGCAACCGCACGAACATCGTTGCTCGTCGTATACAAAATTTAAACTTTGTTATACTTAGAGCTTATATACTAAGTGGTTCGTCCCACGATGCTAGGCGAGTCTTCACAAAATACGGGGAAACCCTAAAAATCATAGGAGGTGCATAATGAGCACATACGCAATTATCAAAACTGGCGGAAAACAAGTTAAAGTTGAAGTTGGTCAAGCAGTTTACGTTGAAAAATTGAACGTTGAAGCTGGTCAAGAAGTTACTTTTAACGAAGTTGTTCTTGTTGGTGGTGAAAACACTGTTGTCGGAACTCCACTTGTTGCTGGAGCTACTGTAGTTGGAACTGTTGAAAAACAAGGAAAACAAAAGAAAGTTGTTACTTACAAGTACAAACCTAAAAAAGGTAGCCACCGTAAACAAGGTCACCGTCAACCATATACAAAAGTTGTCATCAACGCAATCAACGCTTAATTTTAAGGAGAACACATGATACAGGCAGTCTTTGAGAGAGCCGAAGATGGCGAGCTGAGGAGTGCGGAAATTACTGGACACGCCGAGAGTGGCGAATACGGCTTAGATGTCGTGTGTGCATCGGTTTCTACGCTTGCCATTAACTTTATCAATTCTATTGAGAAATTTGCAGGCTATGAACCAATCCTAGAATTAAACGAAGATGAAGGTGGCTATCTGATGGTGGAAATACCAAAAGATCTTCCTTCACACCAGAGAGAAATGACGCAGTTATTCTTCGAATCATTTTTCTTGGGTATGGCAAACTTATCGGAG
>CAJZDE010000070.1:0-6758 GCA_915063165.1 uncultured Streptococcus sp. | reverse complement strand
AGTAGAGGGATCCCGTCACGAAAAGCAAGTCCTGGCCATTGGCCTTATCTTCAAATTCTCTGATAAAGTCCCCATAGGAAGAAATCAAATCGTAACCCGCCACATCCTTCTCATCCAAAGAACCTTGGTAGTCAAAGCCCGTTACCTTAAGTTCAACCTGAGGCAACTGCTCAGATAGATAGCCCAACATCCCTTGATAATCTTTGCGTTTAAGAGCACCAAAAAGGATACGGACTTGATAGCCTTGTTGGATTTTCCCCTGGATAAACTCGACCAAACGGGTTAAGGCTGGAAGATTGTGAGCCCCATCTAGGTAGATTTGCGGGCGAATCCGTTCCAATCGACCTGCCCAATGGGTCTCTTGCAAGGCCTGTCTCACAAGCTCTTCTTTGATTTTTTCCTCTCTTGAGGCCATAAACAGAAGAAAGGATTGTAAAGCCAAGGAGGCATTTTCTTGCTGGTAGACGCCTTCCAAACCAATTTCAAGCTGGGAAAATCTTGCTAGGCTGCTTGAGAAATTTCCAGTTTTCAAGGTGAAGTCTCGCCCAGCTTGATAAAGGTCTACGTCTAACTCTCTTGCTCTTTTTTGACAGACAAGCTCAGCTTCTGGAGCAAACTTGGCAATGACCGCCTTCTTTCCAACCTTGAAGATACCAGCTTTCTGCTCTGCTATTTCCTCCAGACTGTCACCCAAGGTCTCCTGATGATCTAGGCCAATGGAAGTAATAACTGCAATCTCTCCTGTTACGACATTAGTGGTATCAAGTAGACCACCTATCCCCACTTCTAGCAAAACCAAATCCACTTCTTGTTCCCTAAAATAGAGGAAAGCAATCAAGGTCAACAACTCAAAGAAAGACAATTGATCATGTGTTTCTAAGAGAATTTTCTCCATCACCTTGACTTGGTTAGCTATACGGACAAAATCTTCCTCTGCGATTGGTTGCCCATTAATACAGATTCGATCATGGATACTGACGATATGAGGAGAGGTAAAAGTACCAACTTTTTTACCATGAGCAACAAACAACTCCCTCATAAAGGCAATAGTTGACCCTTTACCGTTAGTCCCTGTTACGTGAATAATAGGATAAGTCCTCTCTGGATTCCCCAGCAAATCCACCGCTCGCTGCATTCGTCCAAGACCGGATCTAAAGTTTAAACCAATCCGACTATGAAGCCATTCTTCTACTTCAAACATACATGTCTCCTTAACAAAAGTCCAATCAACTACCGCATCAAAGTATGATTACAAATAAAAAACGAGGTCGGGACTAAAATCCCAACCTCTTACCTAGTTAGCTAATCACTAGCTACTATGAATTTCAACATGGGCTAAAAACGTCCCCCGAACGTTCCTGCGTTCCTAATTTCTGGCGCAGGGCTAAAAACATTCACTGGACTTACTTACGGTCTTTATTTTTAGCGTAAGGGTAAAAATGTTCCCCGGATATTCCAACTCTTCCAATTTTTAGGAGTTGGGCTGATACAGTCTCCCAGACTGTATCACTCCTCCATAAAGCTGTTGAAGACTTCTTCAATCATGTTCCATTCGTCTTCTGAATCTTCTGGGATTGGTTGTAATTCGCCTTCTGTTCCGTCTTCATTTTCGATGAATGAGTAAGCTTGAATTTCAACTTCACCATTTTCATCTTCTTCTGCGTTAACTGGCACTAGCAGAACATAGTTTTTACCAAATTCTTCTTTCCCATCGATGGTCAAAAGAATTTCAAACAAGGTTTCATTTCCTTGCTCATCTACTAGTGTAATCAATTCACGTTCTTCGTGGTCATGGTTGTGATCGTGTGACATAGTTTCTCCTCTGTCTTAAAATTTTCTATCTAAATAATTTTGCAAAATCAGCTGAGCAGCCAACTTATCAATAACTTTCTTGCGTTTGTTACGGCTGATATCTGCTTGTTCAATCAACATACGCTCTGCAGCGACCGTTGTCAAACGCTCATCCTGATAGTCTACTGGCAAACCAAAGAGTTCTTCTAGCTTGGCACCATAGGCTTGACTAGCTTCTACTCGCGGACCGCTGGTATTGTTCATGTTCTTTGGCAAACCTACTACAAAGCGTTCTACCTTATAGCTGTCAACCAATTCCTTGATACGGTCAAAACCAAACTGGCCCTGATCCTCATTGATCTGGATGATTTCAAGTCCCTGAGCGGTGAAGCCTAGGGGATCGCTAATAGCCACCCCTACTGTTTTTGAACCGACGTCCAATCCCATAATTCTCATAGATTATAGATCGACTCCTTGTCCCTTAAGGTAGTAGCGTACCAATTCTTCAACAATTTCATCACGCTCATACTTACGGATTTGATTTCGTGCATTGTTGTAACGAGGAACGTAGGCAGGGTCTCCACTCAGTACATAACCGACGATCTGGTTAATCGGATTGTAGCCCTTATCATTCAAAGAAGCATAAACATCTGTCAATGTTTCGCTAATTTCTTTCTTATTGGAATCATCCAATTTAAACCGTACAGTTTCTTCAGTAAATCCCATTCTAACACCCTCTTTCCTTAGAATAGTACTATTATAGCACATTCCCTGACGTTCTACAAATAAGTCAGTCTATTAATTTGGATTTTCTATTGTTCTGTCGCCCCATTTGCCACTCTATCTGCAATATATTGGCTAGGTTCGTTTTTTAAGAGATTTTCAAGACCGATATTTTTTAAATATTCCAGCTGAGATGCCTTTTTGACATCCAGCACTTGAAAATCATAAGTTGTTGTAGTCTGAATTTCTGTCTCGCTGAGTAGCTTGGTTTCCAGTGTAAATCCTGCTAGTTTGCGTGCCTCTTGGATGGTCTCATCCTTCTCTTCAGCTTCTAGAAGCGCTTTTTGCGTCTCCTCTAGGCCATTTTCAGAGATAAAGGTCTTGAGTTCATCCCCGACAGGTCGTTTTTGCTGAATGGTCAAGGTCAAAAACTGATTACCTTTATAGGTAATGGTCTGAATCTGCTGCGTTCCATTTTCTGACTTCGGCATCAACAGGGTCTTGGTGACAACTGTATTCTTTTCGGCATTGTCCAAAACGGGAAGGTTTGATTGGAGAGGTTCAGATGCTGTTGTGGAAGCAGCAGGAGTTTCCTTTTTTTGCCCACATCCCGCAAGCAAAAAGAGGAGAGCAAAACTAGCAATTAGTAACTTTTTCATAATTCCTCACATGATTTTAAAACAAAAGAGCAAACAAGGCCAGGAGTCACTCCCAGCCTTGATGTTTTATAGAGCTGCACGTAGACGTGCTTCTGCATTTTCTACATTACGGACAGAGCGTGGCAAGAAGGCACGGATATCATCTTCTTTATAGCCGACTTGTAGGCGCTTCTCGTCAACGAGAATCGGACTCTTTAAGATCCGTGGTGTTTCCATGATTAAGTTGAGCACTTCATTGACACTCAAATCCTCGATGTCAACTCCAAGTGCCTTAGCGTAGCGGTTTTTTGACGAAACGATACTGGCAATTCCATTATCTGTTTTCGTGAGAATATCTAATAACTCTTCTCTTGTAATTCCTTCTTTACCGAGATTTTGTTCTTTATAACTTAACTGGTGGGCATTGAGCCAGGTTTTCGCTTTTTTACAGCTAGTACAACTTGAGACTGTATAAATTTTGATCATGTACCTACCCCTTTCGCTACATGTTACTATCAGTTTAGTCTATTATACCATAAAAAACATCCGACTTGCGACCTATTTTTAAAAAAATTTAACTTTTTTAGCGATTTTCGTACTTTTTTCTTGACAAAATCAATTTATAACCAACTTTTAAATTTTTTGATATACAATCGTTTTACAACTGTAACACTTATCATATAGAGAACGATAATCAAAAGCAAAAAGAGGAAATAAATTGGTTCCAAAGGGGTTAAATGAAGTAGGCTAGCAATTGAAGAGTAGGGAAGGAAAGTCACAAAACTAGCTGCTAGCATGCTTGTTCCAAGAACAAACCATGATGGACGACTTTGTAAGAAAGGAAGTTTTGCTGAACGAAGCATATGAATCACCATGGTTTGAGACCACATGGATTCAATGAACCAACCTGTCTGGAACAAAATGATAAAGCCCGTTGCAGACTCTGCTCCGTGAGCATAAGCTTGACCTGTCGCCATTGGAACAATGACAAAATAGAGTAAGATAAAGGTCAAAATATCAAAGACAGACGAAATCGGACCCATCCAAATCATAAAGCGAGTAATAGACTTAGCCTCCCACTTATGAGGATGTTTCAAAAAGTCTTCATCCACATTATCAAATGGCAAGGCAATGCAAGAAAGGTCGTAGACTAGATTTAACACAATCAAGTGAATCGGAGCCATAGGAAGGAAAGGTAAAAAGATACCAGACACTAACAGAGAGAAAATGTTCCCGAAATTAGAGCTGACCGTCATCTTGATGTATTTGGTCATATTAGCATAGACTTTGCGTCCTTCAACCAGCCCTTTTTCAAGCACCATCAAATCCTTATCTAGCAAAATGACATCAGCGGTTTCTTTGGCAATATCTACTGCTGTATCAACAGAAATCCCCACATCTGCTACTTTCATTGAAGGGGCATCATTGATCCCATCTCCCATATAGCCGACACAATGTCCATTAGATTTGATTTGTAAAATGATTCGTGCTTTTTGATCCGGAGAAAGTTTGGCAAAGACAGTCACCTTCTCAACTGCTTGGGCCAACTCTTCGTCCGTCATGGCGTCAATATCAGAACCCAACAAGATTTGATCAACGTCTAAACCAACTTTTTCGCAAACTGCTTGGGTTACCTTTTCATTGTCACCCGTCAAGATCTTTGTTTGAACACCGTGTTCTAACAAAGCTTGGATAGCAGGTGCTGCTGATGGTTTTGGTGGATCTAGAAAGGCAAGATATCCTGTTAGAATCATCTCTTTTTCATCTTCAACGGAGTAAGCAAAACCTTCCTTTAAGCCTGTTTTATAAGCGACTCCCAAGACTCGCAATCCCTGTTGATTAAGTTGATCTACTTCTTTTAAGATTTCCGCTCGGATATCATCCGTCAGAGGGCTAATCTGACCTTGATATTCCACATGGGTTGAAATCGCAAGCATTTCCTCTAGAGCACCCTTGGTTACCAAACTAACAACTTCGTTCTCATCCTTGACGATGACACTCATCCGTCTGCGTTCAAAATCAAAGGGTAATTCATCTATTTTTTGGAAGCTAGTATCCAAATTTTGTAGAATAGCGTGTTCTTTAGCTTCTTTTTCAGTTCTACTGATAATGGCACGGTCCATCAAGTTTTTCAAACCGGTTTGAAAATAGGAATTGAGGTAGGCACGTCTCAACACAGACAAATCCAAATCTCCATGTATATCCAAAGGATATTCAAGGACAATTTCGTCTTGGGTAAGGGTTCCGGTTTTATCTGTGCATAGGATATCAATAGCACCTAGGTCCTGTATGGCATTGAGTTTTTTGATGACCACTTTTTCCTTGGCCATGATAATAGAACCCTTTGCTAGACTGGCTGTGATGATCATAGGAAGCATCTCAGGTGTCAAACCAACACCAACACTCAGTGCAAATACGCCAGCTTCCAGCCAGTCTCCATCCGTCAAGCCATTGGAGAGAAAGACGATGGGAACCATGACCAGCATCAAACGGATTAAGAGCCAAGAGATACTGTTCATCTCCCGTTCAAAAGAGGTCGGTTCGTCATAGGTATTGAGAGTCTGCTCGATTTCTCCCATCATGGTATCATCACCGACCGCTAGAATCAAAGCCTTGGCACTTCCTGATATCACATTGGTTCCCATAAAGGCGAGCGCTTCTGCTTCTAGCAGACTATCAAAGTTTGACTGACTCATTTTTGACAAGGCTAGTTTTTCAACTGAGTCACTTTCTCCTGTCAAACCAGACTGTTGGACAAAGAAATCGCGTGATTCAATTAAAATGAGGTCTGCTGGAATCATGTCCCCAGCACTTAATTTTACTATATCTCCAACGACCAAATCTTCAATTGCGACCTCTAAACTCTGGCCTTCACGAATGACTGTGGCTGTATTCACAATCATTTTTGATAGATTGGTCGCAGCCTTGTCGCTCCGTAATTCTTGGACAAAGCGTATGCCACCAGAGATTAGAACGAGAACAACGATGATGATAGAGGTCGTCGGATCTTCTTGTCCAGGCTTCGCCAACCAGACATTGGTCACCATGGAAATCATAGCGATGACAAGAAGGATGATTGTAAATGGATTGATAATGGATTCGTAAATCTTTTTGAGGATACTGTCTTCTTGACCCTTGGTGATGGTGTTTTCGCCATATAGGTCACGATTTTTCTCCACCTGCTCCTCAGTCAAGCCTGTTAGACTTGTCTTATAAAAAGATAGAGTTTCGTTTAAGGGTGTGTGAATAGCTGTTGCTAATCTTTCTTTTGTAGTTTTCATTGGTTTCTCCTATCTGTATGAATGATGTATTTCATACACAGAGACCAATCACTTTATAAGGGCAGAACGACACAAATCAGCGATTGGCTGTGTATGTGCGGTTCTGGATGATCGTCAATTTGCATCGTTTGTCTCCTTTCTTTTTCTTAAAACAGCAGAAAATCCTACCATAAAAATGGCAGGATTAAAAAACTAATTATCTGTTTTTTCGTTCAAGCTTTAACTCCATAGGGCGATGTAATGAGCTTAGTCTTGGCCTTCGCGACCAGAACTGTTGACCAACGAGTAGTGTCTCCACTGCTTTGCGGTAGTCATCCGTATCCTT
>CAJZDE010000069.1:0-6918 GCA_915063165.1 uncultured Streptococcus sp. | reverse complement strand
AATCCTCTAACTGAATCTCTTTTTCAGCAAACAGTTTCTCAACAAACTCTAAAAAATGATTATAACTTGTTTTTCGACCCATGGCTAAATCAAAGCCGTTTCCTAAAATCAATATTGTATCCGCCATTTTTCCTCCGATATTCTCCTATCTACCCACTCTGAGTGGCTCAATGACTTCTTCGACAAGTTGCTTACAAGCTTCCTTGATTTGTTTTTTATAGAGGAGGGGATTGAGGGCATCTGCCACCTCTATCTTATAGTCCTGATAACGCTGGCTCTTGGTCAGCTGGCTCTCTCCTAGTTGTTTCTTGGCTCCCTTGCGGTAGTGCTCGACATAGTAACGGAGTTCATCCTCTCCGACATACCAACGTTTGCTAAAGACTTGGATATGTTGCTGGATAATCGCCTCGATCATCTGATCCAAGATATTGGCAATGGACTGACCACGATAGCTTTCTGGCTTGTCCTGTACTTCCTTCCAAAGTTCAGTAATGATCTGGGCAAGATTTGGATTGGTCTTCTCAAGGCTCTGAATATAGTTATCTACTGCTTCTCTATCTTGAGCGCTTAAGTTCTTTTCTTGACTCTGACCTTGCTCTATCAGGCTTTGGATTAAGGTTAGGATATAGGCATAGTTAATCTCATCCACTTGGATAGACTCCAGCTCATAGTGAATATCAAGGGGCTCCCCATTCTCATCACCATCATCTCTTCGGCTTTTTAATTCTGCAAGGATATTTTGATAAAAGCCTAGATAGTTTTCCAATTCTTCTGCGCTTAGTCCTGTCTGGGCATAGATTTCTTCCTCATCATACTCTTTATACACTCGGATAGAGGCTAGATATTTATCAAAGACTTGATAAGCCTTGGCTAGTTTTCTCAATTCAGGTGTAGAGATTTGCTCGATTTGGAGTCCTTCTTCGGGGTCATCGGTGATTAGATTTCGGAAATCACTGCAACACCGTAAAAAATTTCCCTTTTCTTCTTCCCAGCTAGGGGCTAGGACCTCGTTTTCACCACCATTTGAGTAGAGTTTGAGGGCATTATCCACTGCTTCCTTAAAGGCTAGAGGCTTTTGGAAAGTAATGATATGACCATAGGTCTTACTAGAATCAAAGAAACGGTTGGTACGACTAAAGGCCTGAATCAAGTCCTGCGGTTGCATTGGTTTACGATCGATAAAGAGGGTCGATAGACAAGGTGCATCAAATCCTGTTAAGAGACGATTGACCACGATAACCAAGTCCAACTGCTCATTGCGATAGAGGTATTTATCCTGTTTTCGAGCTAGACGGTTATTGACATCGGTGTTAAAGCCACGAAGATCCGACATGGTAAAATGAGTATCAAACTCTCGGTTATAGTCCTCTAAGACCTGCTTCATGTGGTCCTGGTTGGCCCTTGAGTCTTCTTCATTCTCCGTAACGGAGTAGGTGATGGTCGCCTTTGGAAAGTCCGGAAGGACCATCTTGACTCTCTCAGATACCTTGACTCTCGTCTCCCCAGCCTTGACCTTTTTGAGGAGGTCATAGTAGGCTTGGGCTTGAGGGATAGACTTGACAGTCAGGATAGCATTGTAGGTCTTACCCACTCCTTTTTGGAAGCCTAGTTGTTGACGGGATTTATTGATAATAGCATCCAAGACTTCCAGCATGTGTTCCTCATTTTCGTAGATGGTATCTGGTATGTCATCTTCAGATCTATCCGTAATGAGGGTATTGCGATAGTCTACCTTAAAGCCTAGGACAGCTCCGTCATGGATGGCTTCCTTGACCGTATATTCATGGAGACGGTCTCCATACTGTTGCTGGGTGGTTTGGGCGAGGTCGCCGACCTGCTGGCGTTTATTTTCCTTAAAGATAGGCGTTCCTGTAAATCCATACCAGAGGGACTGGGGGAAAAAGGCTTTAATGTCTTTTTGTGTTTGTGGCGTCACGGCACGGTGGCATTCATCCACGACAAAGACCACTTGGAGTTCCTTGATTTTGTCCGCATCACGCTGGTAAAGACCTTGGTCAAACTTGCGCATCATGGTGGTGATTTTCTGGATAGTGGTCACTACGACACGCTTATCATTACTACCTAGTCGCTTGACCAAATCATGTGTATTGTCTGTCTCATCGATATCGATGACGTCATTGGTCGCATAAGAGAGAAAAGATGAAGTGGTCTGTTGGTCCAAGTCCCTGCGGTCAACGACAAAAATCGTCTTTTGGATGGATGGAATCTGGAGGAGATTCCGAGCCACCTTATAAGAAGTCAGGGTCTTCCCTGAACCTGTTGTATGCCAAACATAGCCTGACTCCTGACGGCGCGAAGCTTCCTGCACCGCTTCGATAGCATGGATCTGGTAGGGGCGCAAGAGGATGAGAGATTTCTTGCTATCATCAATGACAGAATACTGCATGACCATCTGATGGGCACGAGGGATAGAAAGGACTTCGTGTGCAAAGCTAGTCAGGTTTGTCACAGGATGATTGTCCTTATCCACCCACTTGGTTAGAAATTGCTTGTTGAGTTTGTTTTCTCTAGCTGCAGCGATATAGCGTGTGTCTACTTTATTGGTCACAACAAACATCTGTAAGCTAGAGTAGATGCCACGGAATTTCCCTTCGCGATCATATTTTTTAATCTGGTGAAAAGCATCGATAAATGCTGCTTGGGAACTCTTAAGCTCGATTTGAATCATGGGCAAGCCATTGATGAGAAGAGTAACATCTAATCTACGGTCTTGGTCCAGAGGATTTACTTTTTCTCTTTGGACTTGATTGACAACTTCGTAGCTAGACTTTCCTGCTGCGATATTGTCACGCCAAATGACTGACAAACGGATGGTGCCTAGGCTAGCATCTTCTCTTTGAACCTCAACCTTTGCAATGCCGTTTTCACCGACCAACCACTTAGCAGCATCATAGTAGCTGACAAAGTTCAGTTGGTTCTGAATCTGGCGTTTTTCCTGCTCTGTCAAGGGATGGTCTGCCAGCAGAGCCACATTGTTTTGGGCCAGTTTCTCAAAGAAATTGTCCCATAATTGTTCTTCTGTTTTGAGGTCTTCCCTATAAGTCCATTGGCTTTCACCAGTTACCAGCTGGTTTATCAGTTGTTTTTCTATCTCCAGTTCTGGTTTTACTTGCATCATTCTCTCCTTTAACGATGTTCTACTTTCTTTATTATAACATGTTTATCATTAAATTCCCCCTTCTTTTGCAAAATATGGTATAGTAGAATCATACTATCTATGAGGAGTTTACATGTCACAGGATAAGCAAATGAAAGCTGTTTCTCCCCTCCTACAGCAAGTCATCAATATTTCATCTATCGTAGGGGGAGTCGGCACCTTGATTTTCTGTATTTGGGCCTATCAGGCAGGTGTTTTACAGTCCAAGGAAACCCTATCGGCCTTTATCCAGCAAGCTGGGGTTTGGGGGCCACCACTCTTTATCTTTTTACAGATCCTACAAACCGTTGTACCGATCATTCCGGGAGCTTTGACCTCAGTGGCTGGGGTCTTTATTTACGGCCACATCATCGGAACTATCTATAACTATATCGGCATCGTAATTGGCTGTGCCATTATCTTTTACCTAGTGCGTCTCTATGGAGCTGCCTTTGTTCAGTCGGTCGTCAGCAAGCGCACCTATGACAAGTACATCGGTTGGCTAGATAAGGGCAATCGTTTTGAGCGTTTCTTTATCTTTATGATGATCTGGCCAGTTAGCCCGGCTGACTTTCTCTGCATGCTTGCAGCATTGACCAAGATGACCTTCAAGCGCTATATGATTATCATCATTCTGACCAAGCCCTTTACCCTAGTGGTTTACACTTATGGTTTGACCTATATTATTGATTTCTTCTGGCAGATGTTTTGAGAATAGAAAAATCCGTTTGGTTTCCCAAGCGGATGTTTTCTTTGTTTTATTTTGCGACACTCTTAGCAAGGACAAAGTTTCCAAGTGTGGCAGAACCATTGCCTGCAACTGCTGGAGTGACAATGTAGTCACGCACGTCTGGTACTGGTAGGTAGCCATTGAGAAGAGCTGTAAATTTCTCACGTACACGGTCCAGCATGTGTTGTTGGGCCATAACCCCACCACCAAAGACGATCACATCTGGACGGAAAGTCACAGTAGCATTGACCGCAGCCTGAGCGATGTAGTAGGCTTGAACATCCCAGACAGAACTGTTGAGTTCGATGTTTTCACCACGAATACCTGTACGAGCTTCTAGACTTGGTCCAGCGGCAAAGCCTTCCAAACAACCCTTATGGAAAGGACATACGCCGTTAAATCCTTTTTCTACATCCATTGGGTGTTTAGCCACATAGTAGTGACCCATTTCAGGGTGACCTGCACCACCGATAAACTCGCCACGTTGGATGACACCTGCTCCGATCCCTGTACCGATCGTGTAGTAAACCAAGTTTTCGATACGACCACCAGCATTGTTACGAGCAACCACTTCACCATAGGCAGAGCTGTTTACATCTGTTGTGAAATACATGGGTACGTTGAGGGCGCGACGAAGGGCACCAAGTAGGTCTACATTTGCCCAGTGAGGTTTTGGAGTCGTTGTGATAAAGCCATAGGTTTTTGAGTTTTTATCGATATCAATGGGACCGAAGGAACCGATGGCAAGACCTGCAAGATTATCGAATTTTGAAAAGAATTCGATGGTTTTATCGATGGTCTCGATAGGAGTTGTTGTAGGAAACTGTGTTTTTTCTACAACGTTAAAATTTTCATCTCCGACAGCACAGACAAACTTTGTACCGCCCGCTTCTAAGCTTCCATATAATTTTGTCATGATAAACCTCTTATCTTTGTTTTCTCTATTATAGCACATTTTAAAGGGCTAGATTTCTCAATATTTTAGATTTTACTCTGTAAATCTTACCATCCAAGTAAAAACGAACAAACATGATATTTGTTCGTTTTGTTTTTAGATTTGATTTTCGAAGAAGACTAGGCTTTCACTTCGATGATCACGTCACCCTTGACAACTGAACCACTTGCGACTGGTGTCACAGAAGCATAGTCTGCTGTGTTGGTTACGATAACCATTGTTGTGTCGTCAAGACCTGCAGCAGCGATTTTGTTTGAGTCAAAGGTTCCGAGAACGTCACCAGCTTTAACCTTGTCGCCTTGAGCAACTTTTTGTTCAAAGCCTTCACCGTTCATAGTCACCGTATCGATACCAACATGGATCAAGATTTCAGCTCCATTTGCTGTCTTCAAACCATAAGCATGACCTGTAGCAAAAGCAATCGATACTTCCGCATCAGCTGGTGCGTAAACCACACCTTGGCTTGGTTTTACAGCAATCCCTTGTCCCATTGCACCACTTGAAAAGACTGGGTCATCAACATTCTCAAGAGCAACCACATCCCCAACGATTGGAGTTTGGATGGTTTCATTTTGAGGAGCTACTGGAATGTTACCAGTTGTTTCTTCTTGAACCAAACGTTCTGTCGCTACTTCAGAAGCAACTTCTTTTTCATCCTCGTAACCAAACATGTAAGTAAGGGCAAAACCAAGAACGAATGATACAGCTACCATAAGAATGTATTGGAACAATTGACCATTCCCAAGGTACAACATTGTACCAGGGATGATGGTGATACCATTACCAGTACCAGCGAGTCCAAGGATAGAAGCCAATCCACCACCGATAGCACCAGCGATCAATGAAAGGAAGAATGGTTTACGGAAGCGTAAGTTAACCCCGAAGATAGCAGGCTCTGTAATACCGAGGAAGGCAGAAAGAGCAGCTGGGAAAGCAAGTGTTTTTAGTTTAGGATTCTTCGTTTTAACACCAACCGCAACAGTTGCAGCCCCTTGAGCTGTCATCGCTGCAGTGATGATGGCGTTGAATGGGTTCGCATGGTCCGCAGCAAGCAACTGCACTTCAAGCAAGTTGAAGATGTGGTGTACACCTGACACGACGATTAATTGGTGAACCCCACCGATGACCAAACCACCAAGACCAAATGGCAAAGCAAGAATCGCTTTTGTTCCGAGAAGGATGTAGTTTTCAACAACGTGGAAGACTGGTCCGATGACAAAGAGTCCAAGGATAGACATGACCAAAAGTGTCACGAACGGTGTCACCAAGAGATCCAAGACATCTGGAACCACTTTGCGGAGAGCTTTTTCAAACTTGGCTCCGACCACCCCAATGATGAAGGCTGGAAGAACAGAACCTTGCAAACCAACAACAGGAATGAAGCCAAAGAAGTTCATAGCTGTTACTTCACCACCTGATGCTACAGCCCAAGCGTTTGGAAGTGAACCAGAAACCAGCATCATACCAAGGACGATACCAACGGCTGGATTTCCACCGAATACGCGGAAGGTAGACCATACAACCAAACCTGGCAAGATGATGAAGGCTGTATCTGTAAGGATTTCTGAGTAAATCTTCACATCATCTGGAAGTGTCATTCCAAGAGCGTTCATGAGACCACGAAGACCCATGAAGAGACCAGTCGCTACGATAACTGGGATGATTGGCACGAAGACGTCACCGAAAGTACGGATAGCACGTTGGAACCAGTTTCCTTGTTTAGCAGCTTCTGCTTTCATATCTTCTTTAGAAGATGTTGGCAAACCAAGTGCAACGACTTCGTCGTACATCTTGTTTACTGTACCAGTACCAAAGATGATTTGGTATTGGCCTGAGTTAAAGAAAGCCCCTTGAACTTTATCCAAGTTCTCAATCACTTCCTTATTGATTTTCCCTTCATCTTTGACCATGACACGTAGACGAGTCGCACAGTGGGCAACACTGTTGACATTTTCACGTCCGCCAAGGGCTTCGATGACTTTTTTTGCAATATCCTGATTGTTCATTTGCAAAAATCTCCTTATAAAATTTTGTTCTTGTTTGAAAGCGATTTTATTCGCCCTACGACTATTATTT
>CAJZDE010000068.1:0-6988 GCA_915063165.1 uncultured Streptococcus sp. | reverse complement strand
CACTGGTTTAATTAGAGTCATTATTAAAATATAAGATCTTTATACTCATATATTCAAATCTCGGTTTGTAGAAGCGAAACAATTAAATAAAACCATTGAAGAGGAAGTAAAAGCAAGTAGCCGATACTTCCTTTTTTGTTGTCAAAAATCCAAAAAACGGAAAGGAGAATTTAAGGAAGAACTGAAAAGCCCAGATAAAAAAGGCATTAGCACAAAGAGAAAGATTGGAAAGACTACCTATGTGCCTATTATCATTTCAAAACAAAACAATCCTAGTTTGGTTGAACCAAACTAGGATTTTCTAACGCGTTTTTGTCTACGATAGCCGTTGAGCTTTTTATTTTCCCAATAGCTGTTAAAGATTTTTTCTTTGCTCTCGCGATTGATTTCTAAAAAGTAGGCATAAATCAAATCTATTAAAATGAGCATAGGGAGTTGAGCGGAAATACGCTGGATGTAAGAAGATTGACTATGGCTTGCCACAAGGACCGTTTCGGTGTAGGCCTGACTGTTTTTGTTTGGAGCGCTGGTAAAGAGGATGGTCTTGGCACCCATTTCCTTGGCATCCAACAAACTATCGAGGACGGATTGGGTAGTTCCTGATAGGGAAAAGCCAAGTACCAGACAGTTTTTATCCATGATACTAGTCGTCCAAGCAAAGCCATCCTGATCGGTCAAAGCTTCACAGACAACACCTAGACGCATAAAGCGCAGTTTCATCTCACGGGCAATCAGACCAGAACTTCCCGTCCCAAAAAAGTAAACTCGTTCTGCGTCATCAATTAATTGGGCGACGCGTTCCAGTTGTTCTTCGTCGATCAAATCCTGAGTTTGTTCTCGCATGATACTGTAGCTTCGCAAAACACGTTTGGTCAAAGGACTGTGTTTGTGCGAATGAGTGTCCGGTTTACTAGCCTGATGCTGGTATTGAAAGACGAACTCTCGGTAGCCTGTAAAACCACACTTTTTGGCAAAGCGGGTCAAGGCTGCTTGGGAGATATGTAATTTCTGGGTAACTTGCTGAGAAGAAAGATCATCTTGGATTGTTTCAGTTTTCAAAAAATAGCGAGCGATTTCTTGCTCGAGCTCGGTTAATTCTTCAAAATGGAGGTCGATTATAGTTGCGATATCTGGCTTGTTCATGAGGCTCCTTTTTATGAGTCAAAGTCTTAAAAGTTAACGCTTTCCTAACTATTACTATCATTATATCATAGAAAATAGGATAACCAAATAAAAAGGCATTTTCAGTTAAAAGTCAAAAAATGCTTCGACTTTTCCAAGAGTTTCTCCGTAAAATATGGTACAATGAAATGTACTGAGCTTCACCTATTTACTCTATTATTTTAGGGAAAATAAAGGTGAAAATCGGGAATTTTTCTAGAAAAGAGTCTTAGTTGTATGAGAAAATTTAATAGCCATTCAATTCCGATTCGGCTTAATTTATTATTTGCGATTGTCATCCTGCTCTTTATGGCCATTATTGGTCGATTGTTATACATGCAGGTGCTCAATAAGGATTTTTATGAAACAAAATTGGCCTCAGCCAGCCAAACAAGGGTAACAACCAGTTCAGCTCGTGGACAGATTTATGATGCGACAGGGAAACCCTTGGTGGAAAATACTGTCAAGCAAGTTGTTTCTTTCACACGAAACAATAAAATGACGGCAGCTGAATTGAAGGAGACAGCCAAGAAACTCCTCACATATGTAAATGTAACCTCTCCTGATCTGACAGATCGACAGATTGCAGACTACTACTTGGCGGACCAAGATATATACAAAAAAACAGTCGAATCCTTGCCAAGCGATAAACGCCTGGATTCAGATGGGAATCGTTTATCAGAAGCGACACTTTACAATAATGCGGTTGAGAGCATTGACGTGAGTCAACTTAATTATACAGATGACCAGAAAAAGGAAATCTATCTCTTTAGTCAGCTCAATGCTGTTGAAAATTTTGCAACGGGAACCATTTCTACGGATGCCTTAGATGATACCCAAGTTGCTCTCGTTGCATCAGCGTCCAAGGAATTACCAGGTATCAGTATTTCAACTTCATGGGATCGTAAAGTACTGGATACATCTTTATCGACAATCGTCGGTAGCGTTTCAAATGAGAAGTCAGGACTTCCAGCAGAAGAAGTTGATGCCTATCTCAAAAAAGGCTATTCTCTCAATGACCGAGTGGGAACTTCCTATCTTGAAAAGCAATATGAAGATGTTCTTCAAGGCAAACGCTCCGTCAAGGAAATCCACCTCGACAAACACGGAAATATGGAAAGTGTGGAAAATATCGAAGAAGGAAGCAAAGGAAACAACATCAAGTTAACGGTTGACCTAGCTTTCCAGAATGGTGTGGACGACCTACTCAAGAGCTACTTCAACTCAGAGTTGGGTAACGGTGGAGCCAAATACTCTGAAGGAGTCTACGCCGTAGCCCTCAATCCTAAAACCGGTGCAGTTTTGGCCATGTCGGGTGTCAAGCATGATGTCGAATCCGGTAAATTAAGTTCAGATTCGCTTGGAACAATAACCAACGTCTTTGTGCCAGGATCTGTTGTTAAGGCAGCAACCCTTAGCTCTGGTTGGGAAAATGGAGTCTTGTCAGGCAATCAAACCTTGACAGACCAGCCGATTGTTTTCCAAGGTTCTGCCCCTATCAATTCCTGGTATACCCCTTATTATGGTTCTTTCCCGATTACAGCAGTTGAGGCCTTGGAGTATTCATCCAATACTTACATGGTCCAAACTGCTCTTGGAATCATGGGGCAAACTTATCAGCCGAATATGACAGTAGGAACCAACAATCTTGAATCTGCCATGGGAAAACTTCGTTCAACCTTTGGTGAATATGGTTTGGGCGTGTCAACAGGGATTGACCTCCCAGATGAATCCACAGGATTTACGCCGAAAGAATTTGATTTAGGAAACTATATCAATAATTCCTTTGGCCAGTTTGACAACTACACACCGATGCAGTTAGCCCAGTATGTCGCAACCATTGCAAACAATGGCGTACGTTTAGCTCCTCACATCGTTGAAGGTGTTTATGGAAACAATGACCAAGGTGGCTTAGGCAGTCTGGTTCAAGAAACAGCCACTAAGGAACTAAACAAGGTCAATATCTCAGAATCAGATATGGCTATCTTGCAGCAAGGTTTCTATCAAGTTTCGCATGGAACGAGTGCTCTGACAACTGGTCGTGCCTTTTCAAATGGCGCAGCCGTTTCCATCAGCGGGAAAACGGGTACTGCCGAAAGTTACGTTAACGGTGGCCAAAAATCCGACAATACCAACGCCGTAGCCTATGCGCCAACCGATAATCCGCAGATTGCAGTCGCAGTTGTTTTCCCGCATAATACGAATCTAACTAATGGTGTCGGACCTTCGATTGCTCGTGACATTATCAATCTATACAACCAACACCATCCAATGAACTAGAAAGGAAGCCATGCTTTACCCAACACCTATAGCTAAGCTGATTGACAGTTATTCTAAACTTCCAGGTATCGGGATTAAGACAGCAACCCGACTGGCCTTTTATACCATTGGGATGTCGGATGATGACGTCAATGAATTTGCAAAAAATCTTCTTGCAGCCAAGCGAGAATTGACCTATTGCTCTATTTGTGGACGCTTGACAGATGATGATCCTTGCTCGATTTGTACGGACCCGACTCGAGACCAGACAACGATCTTGGTGTTAGAGGATAGTCGCGATGTGGCTGCTATGGAAAACATCCAAGAATACCACGGACTCTATCACGTCTTGCACGGCCTCATTTCTCCGATGAATGGTATCAGCCCAGACGATATCAACCTCAAGAGTCTCATGACTCGTCTCATGGATAGTGAGGTTTCAGAGGTGATTGTGGCAACCAATGCGACGGCGGATGGAGAAGCGACATCTATGTATCTCTCTCGTCTCCTCAAGCCAGCTGGCATCAAGGTCACTCGCCTAGCACGAGGTCTAGCCGTGGGAGCAGATATCGAGTATGCGGACGAAGTCACACTCTTACGAGCCATTGAAAATCGGACAGAGTTGTAGGAGTCAGTTAAAACGTAGCTCATTTTGACACATAAGACGAGCCCTAGGAATTTTTCTAGGGCTTGTCTTTTTCTGTTTCTCACGAGAGGTGAACAAGCCTTGCTAATAAGACTACTCAAACTATAAGGCATCAAAAAACGGGTTTCCAAAATGACTAGTGGCGTCTTTGTCAAACTCATTCACTGAGCGATAGAGTTTACTCTAAGGAGATGAGGTCACTTGCCCTTAGGGTTTGTTTTGAAATCGCACTATTTTTGTGTTATGATATGGTCAATATACAATGAATAAAGGGAGTTTGACGTATGGGTGGAAAGATAAAATCTAGCACGATAGCAGCAGAGGCAGCTATTAATGAATTGGTCGGGTATGACACGAGCAAGAAGCAAAATCAGCAAGTAGAATTTTCATATACTTCTGAAATTGCTGGGATGGAAGCTGGACGTCAGGCTTGCAATCAAATGCTTCAGGCAGTCAGTGATTTCAGCTCGGCTGTTTTGACCCAAGCAAATAAGTTTCCAGAAATTGCTCATAAGATTGAAAAACGCGACGTAGAGCTGGCTAAGAGATGGGAACATTAAAAATGGCTGATAAGAACGAAGAAAAACGCTACAAACTTTGGCGAGAAATTGTCAAGATTGACGATAAGGAAGAAAATCTCCAGACTCTAAAAAGACAATATGAACAGCAGCTAACTCACTTTCACTCAGAAATCCAGAGCATCCACCATCGTATGGCGACTCTATTGGCTCTCTCGCCCAGTTCTCGTCAGGTGATAGAGCAAATCGAAAGTGATAATAGAACAATTCAACGACAGGTCAACTCTTATGTAGAAGAGGAACTGGATGAATTGGGAAAACAAACGAAGAAGGCTCGTCGGTCTTTCGATGAAGCCAGAGAAGAACTGATATCGGAAAGGAATCGGCTACCATGGGAGTAAAATACAGTGCACAAGAATCCCAAGAATTGATTCAAGCCATGACTAACAACCTCCAAGTCGCAAATGAAGTCACGGACCGCTTATCTAGTGGATGTGACCACCTGATTTCCTCTTTAGACTCAGGTGAGCTGACAGGAGCAGCCTACACAGCTGGGAAGGGTCTCTTTACAGAGATTATCATCCCTAGCATCAAGAAGTTACAAGCAGCGATAGATGATATCCAACTAGAGTTGACTTCCTACAAAAATGCAGATGCTCAGGTCTCTGGATATGGTGATTTGGACCTGGACCAGCTCAAGGAACTGAAAAAATTGAGGGAAGAGCAGTTAGCCATCGTAGAAACTCAGATTCAAGCGAGGGAGAACTGGCTAAATCAAATCACGGACCTCTTTAGTCTCAATTGGGGGAAAGCTTTCTCTGAGAAGACCATCCTCTACAATACCAAGTCTCAAATCGAGTCGGGTATTCAGGATTTGGATGACAAGATTGAAAAACTAGAATTTTTTGTCTCAGAGGTTTCCCAGTATTTCAGCGATAGCCTAGAAGTCCTTGGGTTAGCGATTCAAGGAGCTACGCAACTAAGTAAAATCATTGTCGATAGCGATGGCAACTACTATGCGGACGGTGTGGACATGAGCTGGGTGCAGAAGATGAAGGATCTGAAGATTGAAAATCAAAAAATTGAGACATCCACACCAATAAGTAAAAAGCAAAAGTCTATTCAGACACTCCAACAGCAATATGGGTTTAGTCAAACTGAATCAGAAATATTACTAAAATTATATGCTAGTATGGAAAAGAAATATGGTGTTAAGAAAGCAAATGTAGAATTTTTTAAGATAGTTGCTTCATACTCTTATGGTGATAAATCTTATGGTGCTTGGCAAATTGTCGCTGGATTATATAGTCCAAACGGGGTGAATGGTGTAATAGTTGGCATAAACGATAAACTAAAATACATACTGAAAAAATATGGATTAAAAGATTATGAAATTGATACGATTCAGAAGGCTATCCAGAATCAGCATAATTTTGCGAGATTGGAAAAGATTGATGAGGGAGATACAAATGATGAGATAAAAGGAAAACTGAATTTAGCTTCTGAGAAAGCATATAATCAAGGAAATTATAATAAATTAGACGAGAAGCAGAAGGCAAGAGTAAGGGAATTGTTGTCTCAATTTGGAGGGACAATAGATTATTCTCATATGGCTGCCACCATTTCTGCACATTTTACAGATAATCATGGAATAGAAAATGAGGATGATTTAGCGGGTTGGCAAGGTGATGTAGCTGGTGCTATGGGAATTTCTCCTAGTCTTGGCAATGATGATTATCGTTCAGATTTAGATGCTGTTAATATTTACCACAAAATGAAGAACGGAGATAGTGTAGTTGATGTTACAAACTCATACTATGATAGTGTTGAGAGAACATCTGGCTATAGATCTTATGAATTTGTTCAAAATATTGGAGAAGGGGATTACACGAAAGGAATGAAGAAATTAGAAGAAACATATAAATTATATGTCTCTTCTCATTCTAGTGAAAAATCATCAACTTTTGAAGAATTCATGAATGCTATCCAACATTTCCAAAAAGATTTAGATAAACCCAATCCTTCTATCGGAGAGCAAAATGTTAAATAAAATGAAAAACTATTATAAAAACAAACCAACTCAAGCTGTCTTAATGCTCGTAGTTCTTATTTGGTCAGTATATGAGATTGGTGCGACCAGTTTGGCAAGTAACTCGGCATTAACTAAGGAATTCATGCATAGTCGGTATGTTATGGTTTGGCCAATGGTAGATAAGAAAATGAAATTATACCACTATGCGGAAGAATGGACTAATGACGTTTTAGTTGGAATTATGCATTTAGACTATGGAAATATTAGAATAACTAGTTTTCCTAAAAAATGGGAGAGTGAAGCTGAAGTATACTATACTCTGTCTGAAGATAAGTATGCTGATAGAGTATATTTTTTCTTAGATGAACCAAT
>CAJZDE010000067.1:0-6989 GCA_915063165.1 uncultured Streptococcus sp. | reverse complement strand
AAAGAGGGAGGTCTTCCTATGAAAAAGCTCTTTAGACTACACTTCGCAGCCATTGCAGTCAGCGATTTGCTACTATTAGCAATTTTTATCTCCAAAACCGACCTCTCTGTAGACTGGCTCCTGCTCTCTGGTTTTATTTTCATCCTTGCTCAAGGACTACTGCTATTTCGCTTGGTTTTCCGACTCAAACATCATTTCCCTGAGATTTATCCTCAAATCAATAAAAAGTTTCGCTTCTACTATTTAGGAGTTCTCACCATTGATTTTCTATTATTTGTCCTTTTAGCCTTCACTAGTTCTCAACGATTTTCCTCTCTTATGTCAATCGTCACTGGTTGTCATTCTACTTTATATTATATGACGGCTAGCCACCTAAGAGAAAACTATCCAGACTTTTACGATAAACACATTTCTTTATGGGATTGTCTCTAAACAAAAACCAAGCCGACTGGCTTGGTTTTCTTATCTATTTTTAGTATCAAGAATGATGGTGACTGGTCCATCATTAACCAGCTCAACCTGCATATCCGCTCCAAAGATACCTGTCTGAACAGGTACTTCCTGAGCTAGCTTGTGGTTGAAAGTATCATAGAAGGAAGTTGCCATATCCGGCTTGGCGGCACCTGTAAAAGCTGGACGATTGCCTTTCTTGGTATCTGCAAAGAGGGTAAACTGAGAAATAGAAAGGATTTCCCCCTCAATATTCTTGATAGACAGGTTCATCTTGCCTTCCGCATCAGAAAAAATCCGCATATTGACAAGCTTTCTCACAGCATAGTCCAGATCTTCCTCTTGGTCCTCTGGGCCAACACCGACCAGTAATAAGAGTCCCTGATTGATTTTTCCCCGTACCTGACCTCCGATACTGACTTGGGCTTTCTTGACTCGTTGAATGATGATTTTCATAATAGCCTTTCTAGTGACTGAAGGGAGAATTAGCCGTTAGTCCGTTTGACAGAGTAAACCTCTGGCACACTCTTAATCTTGTCCACGACTGTGGTCAGTGTAGAGAGGTTGGAAATACCAAAGGAGACATGGATATTAGCAAATTTCATATCCTTAGTTGGTTGAGCATTAACGGTTGAGATATTCTTGGTCGTGTTTGAGAGAACTTGTAAAACATCATTTAAGAGCCCTGTACGGTTGAGACCATAGATATCGATGTGGGCAGTGTATTCCTTGCTTGAGAATTGATCTTCCCACTCCACATCAAGGAGACGTTGCTCATAGTTTTCTTGGGCACGGAGATTCATACAGTCCACACGGTGAATAGCTACACCGCGTCCCTTGGTAATGTAACCGACAATGTCATCACCCGGAACGGGATTGCAACACTTGGCAATCCGAACTAGGAGACCTGAGGCCCCTTCAATGACCACACCACCCTCATGCTTGACCTTGAGGGTTTCTTTGTTTTCAACCTTAACTTCGCCACCTTTGACAAGCTCTTCTGCTTCCGCCTTGGCCTTGGCGCGTTCTTCTTCACGACGTTCCTTTTCTGTCAAACGGTTAAAGACGGTAATAGCGCCAATTTCTCCAAAACCAATGGCTGCATAGAGGGCTTCCTCTGTCTTATAGCTGGTCTTTTGAAGAACCTCATCCATATGGCGCTTGTCCATAAATTTATTGGCTACATAGCCGTTTTCTTGGAACTGGGCCATCAACATTTCACGGCCCTTGTTAACGGATAATTCCTTGTCTTGATTTTTAAAGAACTGGCGAATCTTATTGCGCGCCTTGCTAGTCTTGACCATGTTGAGCCAGTCACGACTCGGACCAAAGGAGTTGGGATTGGTGATAATTTCAACCTGATCCCCTGTCTTGAGCTTGGTTGTCAGCGGAACCATACGGCCATTGACCTTGGCACCTGTCGCTTTTTCACCGACTTTGGTATGGATTTCATAGGCAAAGTCAATCGGTCCTGAATCTTTTGGAAGGGAGCGAACTGCACCATCAGGAGTAAAGACATAAATCTCCTCCGCCAGATAGTTTTCTTTAACAGAGTCCACAAATTCCTTGGCATCATCAGCCTGATCTTGGAGCTCCATCATCTCCTTGATCCAGTTCATCCCAATAGCAGATTCCTTGCTGTTGACCTGACCTTTAATGCCTTTCTTATATGCCCAGTGAGCCGCTACCCCGTACTCAGCCACCTCGTGCATTTCCTTGGTCCGAATCTGGAATTCAATAGGCCCTTTTGGCCCATAAACAGTTGTATGGATAGACTGGTAACCGTTGGCCTTACGATTAGCGATATAGTCTTTGAAGCGGCCTGGCATAGGTTTCCAAAGTTCATGCACATAACCCAGCATAGCGTAAACATCACTCTGGGTATCTAAGATACAGCGAATGGCAATCAGATCATAAATTTCCTCAAAGCGTTTCTTCTTATCCTGCATCTTGCGGTAGATCGAATAGATATGCTTAGGACGACCATAGATTTTCCCTTTGAGATTGCGTTCGGTAGCATAGTCCTCCAACTTGGTTACGACTTCGTCGACCAGAGCCTCACGTTCTCTGCGTTTTTCCTTCATCATGTGGGTGATCTTGTAAAACTCAGTTGGATTGAGGTAACGGAAAGATAGATCTTCCAACTCCCACTTGACACTGGAAATCCCCAGGCGATGAGCAAGTGGTGCATAAATTTCCATGGTTTCTCTGGAGATCCGTTCTTGCTTGTCCTTTCGCAGGTGTTTGAGAGTCCGCATATTGTGCAAACGGTCCGATAATTTAACCAAGATAACGCGGATATCCTCTGACATGGCCATAAGCATCTTGCGGTGATTTTCAGCCAATTGTTCCTCGAGTGATTTGTACTCAACCTTACCAAGCTTGGTCACCCCATCAACGATAATCCGAACATCATGACCGAACTCTCTCTCCAGATCATCCAGTGTCGCATCTGTGTCTTCAACCACGTCATGCAAAAAACCACAGGCAACGGTTACGGCATCCAGTTTGAGCTTCGCCAGAATGCCTGCTACCTGAATGGGATGGATAATATAGGGCTCTCCTGATTTCCGAAACTGCCCACTATGACAATCTACCGCATAAATCAATGCTTTTTGTACAAAAGCAACGTCTTCCTTTGTTAAATACTCTCTCGTTAAAGCGACTACCTGATCGCCCGTCAAATTCACTTCTTTCGGCATCTATACTCTCCAATTCTTCCTACCATTTTATCACTTTTTTAAGGATATGAAAACTAGAAAAGCCTGTTTTTATGCCAATACCAATCATTAAAAAAACACTACCAGATTTCTCTAGTAGTGTTTTGACATTTCATTTGCTTAGTAGACAGTTTTTTCAGTTTCTACGTCGAAGAAGTGTGCTTTGTTCAAGTCAAATCCAAGTTCAACTGTTGCACCTGTTTGCAAGTAGTCACGAGCATCCACTTTTGCAACAAATTCGTCTTTACCAACTTGGCAGTAAAGGTGAGATTCTGAACCAAGCAATTCTGATACGGAGATAGTAGCTTTGACAACTGATTCTGGGAATGTTTCAAGGAAAGCAGGTTCTGCATTCACATCTTCTGGACGAATACCGAAAATCAATTCTTTACCTTCATAGCCTTTATCACGAAGAACTTTCAATGCTCCTTCTGGAACTTTCAAGCGGAAACCGTCAGAAACAATTTCACCACCAACCAATTTCACATTGATGAAGTTCATAGCTGGGCTTCCGATAAATCCTGCAACGAACTTGTTAACTGGGTTTTTGTAAACTTCTTGAGGGGTACCGATTTGTTCAACACGTCCGATAGTACCTGTACCAGCAGGGTTCTTAGTAGCTGACATGATAACGATACGGTCTGCAAGAGTCATCGCTTCTGTTTGGTCGTGGGTTACGTAGATAGTTGTAGCTCCGATACGACGGTGGATTTTCGCGATTTCAGCACGCATGGATACACGAAGTTTGGCATCCAAGTTTGACAAAGGTTCGTCCATCAAGAATACTTTTGCATCACGGACGATGGCACGACCCATGGCAACACGTTGACGTTGACCACCTGAGAGGTCAGCAGGTTTACGATCCAAGAATTCTTTCAAACCAAGGATTGCTGCTGCTTCTTGAACACGTTTGTCGATGTCTTCCTTGCTGTATTTACGCAATTTCAAACCGAAAGCCATGTTGTCATATACAGTCATGTGTGGATAAAGAGCGTAGTTTTGGAATACCATGGCGATGTCACGGTCTTTTGGAGCTACGTCGTTGACAACCACGCCATCGATAGATGCAGTACCTTCTGTGATGTCTTCAAGACCAGCAATCATACGAAGAGTTGTTGATTTACCACATCCTGAAGGACCTACGAAAACGATAAATTCCTTGTCTTTGATGTCCAAGTTGAAGTCTTCAACTGAGTAGTGTTCGCTGTTTGGATATTTTTTGTAAATGTTTTTAAGATTTAATTCTACCATGGAAGGTGAACTCCTTTTATTTTTTGATAGCTTTATTATAGATGAAAACGCTTTACTTTTCTATGGCAAGGTGACCAAAAAAATAAAAAAGTTCTGTGCAACTTGCACAAAACTTTAAAGAATATCTGGTAAAATCAACTGATAACACAAGGTCAAGTCGGTCAATTCCTTCAACTGTAGCCCTGTCAATTCTTCCCATTTGTCAATCTTGTATTGGAGAGAATTGCGGTGCAGATAAAGTTGCTGGGCCGTTTTAGTTAGGACAGCACTGTTTTCCCAAAGAGAAAGAATGATTTCCTGAATCTGGTCCTGATCCAAGATCATCTGGTGCAGGCATTCTTTAATGACTCTCAGGTCCACTAGTCTTTCTCCCATACTCCATAGATAGAGTTGTGAAAAGGTGTGTACACCTTGGTGACCCTGACGCCACCAAGTCTTAAACAAATCTCGCTCCGCTTTGATTAAGTCTGATAGGGCTTGAGGGCCTGTCTGAGGCCAAACCTGGCCTAACATGATCGACAGACGAAGGCCAAAGTCATACTCAACCGCTTCAATCGTATCAGATAAGATTGAGCGGACAGAGGTGTACTTATCTTGCTGGAGAACAAAAACATAATCCTGAGCCCCGACCTGTAGCACTGTTTGGCAGTTGGGAAAAAGAGTACGCATCATGTCTAGCCAAGAGGATAGATTTTCCTGTTGGAAATAGGAAAGATGGCAATAAACCAGTTGTATCTTTTTAAAAGTTTGAGGCGCCTGCCCCTTCCCCTCAATCAGATAGGGATACCAAGGATTGAGCGAACGAGCCTGCTCTTGCTGGGTCAAAAGGGCAACCAGCTGCTTTTCACGCTCGCTGAGCCCAGCTTCCTCCAGTAAAATCCACTGCTGAGAAGCTAAAGGGAGAGTAAGATAGCCTGGTTTCTCTACTGGCTGATCTGAAATCTGAGCTTCAGGGAACCAGTCTTGTAATTCCTTTGCAATCATATTCTAGCCCTCCACTTTTTGGATGCACCAAGAAATTAGGGTCTCTAGACGCTCCACATTTTCAGTCAGATGGAGATAGCCCATCACTGCTTCAAAACCTGTAGACATGCGGTAGGTCACCACATCAGCATTTTTAGCCTTTGTGTGGCTATTGGTATTGCGACCACGTTTGTAGATTTCTTCTTCTTTTTCCGTCAGGACTTGCTCTTCCAACATGAGGGCAATCAAGCGAGCCTGAGCCTTGGCTGACACATACTTAGTCGCCTCTTGGTGGAGTTTATTGGGCTTGGTCATGCCTTTAAGGATGAGATGGCGACGGATATACATGGAGTAAACTGCATCCCCCTCAAAAGCTAGCGCAATCCCGTTAATGAGATTGACATCAATCACGAGTCCACCTCACTCCATCCTTGGTGTCAAGGAGCTTAATTCCTTGAGCCGCTAATTGATCACGGATTTGGTCTGCTGTCGCAAAGTCACGATTGGCACGCGCTTCTTGACGTTTTTGGATTAAGGCTTCAATGTCTGCATCCAAAACTTCCTCAACAAAGACAATCCCAAAGACTTCCAACATAGCCGCAAGAGCTTCCTTAACACTTGCATCATAGTTGCCGGAGTTGATCCATTTGGCCATTTCAAAGACAACTGTGATACCATTGGCAGCGTTAAAGTCCTCATCCATGGCTGCAACAAACTTATCTTTAAAGACTTTCAACTCTTGAGCATCTACATTTCCAGTAAATGGTTGCTCGTAAGTGTTCTTCAGATACTTGAGATTAGTCTCTGCATCCCGCACTGCTTTTTCTGTAAAGTTGATAGGCTTGCGGTAATGCTGAGTGGCAAAGAAGAAACGAAGCACTTGGCCATCGATGGTTTTGAGGGCATCGTGTACCGTAATGAAGTTGCCCAAAGACTTGGACATCTTGACATTGTCGATATTGACAAAGCCATTGTGCATCCAGTAGTTGGCAAAAGTCTTGCCTGTTTTGGCTTCTGACTGGGCAATTTCATTGGTATGATGCGGAAACTCCAGATCGGCTCCACCACCGTGGATATCAATGGTATCTCCCAAAATCTCTGTCGACATGACTGAACATTCGATATGCCAACCCGGACGACCAGGTCCCCAAGGACTGTCCCAATAAATCTCGCCTGGTTTTGCAGCTTTCCAAAGGGCAAAGTCTACAGGATTTTCCTTGCGAGCCGTTTCTTCATCGGTACGACCTGAAGCACCCAGCTCCAAATCTTCCAAGGTTTTATTGGCCAACTTAGCATAGTTGTGAGATTTTTCCACGCGGAAGTAAACATCTCCTTGACTCTCGTAAGCATAACCTTTTTCAATCAAGTCTTCCACAAAACGAATGATGTCAGCCATAAACTCTACTACACGCGGATGACGAGTCGCAGGTTTCACGCCCAAAGCCGTCACATCCTCACGAAAGGCAGCGATGTACTTGTCCGCAACCTCCAGAGGCGTGATACCTTCTTCCTTGGCACGGTTGATAATCTTATCGTCTACATCTGTAAAGTTGGAAATATAATTGACCTCAAATCCCCGATACTCAAAATAGCGACGAACTGTGT
>CAJZDE010000066.1:0-6993 GCA_915063165.1 uncultured Streptococcus sp. | reverse complement strand
GTTTTAAAACAATTTGAAGAATTTCGTTGGAATTATACAAATAGAGCATTGCTGAGAAGATCGTTACGCTTTTTGTTATATAGAAACAAAAAAAGAGCCCTAAAGGACTCTTTTATTCTTAATACCAACCGTTGTTAAGCCAGAAGTTCTTGGCAGCTGTCCATGAACCGTAACGTCCTGCAACGTAGGCATCTGCTACACGTTCTTGGTTTTCAGCTGAGTAGTCACCGTTCAAGTATGAATCTGTCAATTGGTAACGTCCGATGTAACGTCCGTTTGTAGCAGTGTAGCTACCACCTGATTCTTTTTGAGCGATCCATTCTTTAGCTTCTGCTTCAGAACCACTTACAGTAGAAGCTGCTGCAGTGTTGCTTTCTGCTGCTGGAGCTGTTGGAGTTGCAGGTGCAGCTGGGGCTTCATAGGTTGTTGTTTCAGTTACTTCTTCTGCAGTTTCTTCCGCAGCTGCTGGTGCTTCATAAGTTGTTGTTGAAGCTGCAGCGGTTGCAGTTGCTGTCGATGGAGCTGTTCCTTCGATAACCAAAACTTGGTCAACATAGATAAGATGAATATCTTTGATGTTGTTTTTTGCCGCCAATTTTTCAACAGTTGTGTTGTACTTCTCAGCGATTTCTGAAAGAGTATCACCTGATTTAACTGTGTAAGTTACAGTTTCTTGGGCAGATGCAAGTGATGGAGCAAAGAAAGCAAGCAAGGCTGCTACTCCTGCAAAAGTTGTTTTAATTTTTTTAGTTGTTAATGACATATCTAAAAATTCTCCTTTTTATCTATGATACTATTTTACTCCTCGAATGTTACCGTTTCTTGACGGTTTTATGTAGAAATATTACAAAAATGTTTTATATTTACCGTTTTATGGAAGTTTTTGTCACAAAAGACCTTATTTTATACTATCTTTAATCATTTTGAGGTTTTAATAAGGGAAATAAGCGCAGAGGTTCATTCTTTGATATAATAGATATAAGAATCTTTGTAAGGGGAAACAGATGCACTCACTTCGTTTTCAATCTGTCTTTGATATTATCGGACCTGTCATGATTGGTCCATCAAGTAGCCATACAGCTGGTGCCGTTCGTATCGGAAAAATCGTCTCATCCATCTTTGACGATACGCCAACAGAGGTAGAATTCCAATTATTTAATTCATTTGCCAAGACCTACCGCGGTCATGGAACGGACCTCGCTCTCGTAGCTGGTATTTTAGGTATGGATACGGATGATCCTGATATTCCAAATAGTCTAGAGATTGCCCATAAACGTGGCATCAAGATTGTCTGGACCATTCAGAAAGACAGTAATGCTCCTCACCCTAACACCACTAAAATTACTGTGAAGAATGAACACAAGTCCATCAGTGTGACAGGAATTTCCATCGGTGGGGGAAATATCCAAGTTACGGAGCTTAACGGTTTTGCTGTCTCTCTTAACATGAATACCCCGACCATCATCATCGTGCATCAGGATATTCCGGGTATGATTGCCCATGTCACTGAAGCCCTCTCTCGTTTTGATATCAACATCGCCCAGATGAATGTGACTCGGGAAAAAGCTGGAGAAAAAGCCATCATGATTATCGAAGTCGATAGTCGAAGTTGCGAAGAGGCGATTGAAGAAATCCGAAAAATCCCTCATCTCCACAATGTCAATTTCTTTAAGTAGGAGGAAACATGTTTTATTCTATCAAAGAATTGGTCGAGCAAGCAGATCTAGACTTCCAAGGAAATGTCGCAGAACTCATGATTGCGACAGAATATGAACTGACCGGCCGATGCCGAGACGAAGTTCTCCTCCTCATGGAACGCAATCTAGAAGTCATGAAAGCCTCTGTCGAGCTCGGTCTTAGTGAAAACAAATCCCGCAGTGGCTTAACGGGTGGAGATGCGGCCAAGCTAGATCGCCATCTCAAAAGTGGCAAGGCCTTGTCGGACTTTACCATCCTATCAGCAGCCCGTAATGCCATCGCGGTCAATGAACACAATGCGAAGATGGGCTTGGTCTGCGCTACTCCAACCGCAGGAAGTGCTGGCTGTCTGCCAGCCGTTCTCACTGCTGCTATCCAAAAATTAGACCTTAGCCACGAAGAACAGCTGGATTTCCTCTTTGCTGCTGGTGCCTTTGGACTAGTCATCGCAAACAACGCCTCTATCTCAGGTGCTGAAGGTGGCTGCCAGGCCGAGGTTGGCTCTGCCTCTGCCATGAGTGCCGCAGCCTTGACCTTAGCTGCAGGTGGAAGCCCCTATCAGGCTAGCCAAGCCATTGCCTTTGTCATTAAAAATATGCTAGGTCTCATCTGTGACCCTGTCGCTGGTTTGGTTGAAGTTCCTTGTGTTAAGCGCAATGCCATGGGAGCCAGCTTTGCCTTTATCGCGGCTGATATGGCCTTGGCTGGTATCGAGTCTAAGATCCCTGTCGATGAAGTTATCGATGCCATGTACCAAGTCGGATCGAGCCTCCCAACTGCCTTTCGTGAAACGGCTGAGGGTGGACTCGCCGCCACACCTACTGGTCGCCGCCTACAAAAAGAAATCTTCGGCGAATAAACTCATCTATATCTATTAGGAGAAACTATGACTTCTATCTCAGCAATCTTTTTTGATCTAGACGGAACCCTGGTTGACAGTTCCCTCGGGATCCACAATGCCTTTACCCATACCTTTAAAGAGCTAGGAGTTCCAAGCCCTGATGCCAAAACCATTCGTGGTTTTATGGGACCTCCACTTGAAAGTAGTTTTGCAACGTGTCTTCCCAAGGAGCAAATCTCGGAGGCTGTGCAGATATACCGTTCATACTACAAGAAAAAAGGAATTCATGAAGCAGAGCTTTTTCCTCGAATGACGGAATTGCTCCAAGAACTCTCTCAAAACTACCCTCTCTACATCACTACAACAAAGAATACTCCTACTGCTCATGATATGACTAAAAATCTGGGAATCCATCATTTCTTTGATGGCATTTACGGCTCTAGTCCTGAAACGCCGCACAAGGCGGATGTCATCTGTTATGCCTTGCAGATGCATCAACTGCCCGCAGACCAAGTCCTCATCATCGGAGACACCAAGTTTGATATGATCGGAGCTCAAGAAACTGGCATTAAAAAGTTTGCTGTTACTTGGGGATTTGGAGAAGAGGCTGATTTACTCAGCTATCAGCCTGACTGGATTGCCCGTACCATTGATGATATCATTAGCCAGCTCTAACCATACAAAAATACTCCTAACACTAGTGAACTAGGTTGAGGAGTATTTTTTATATATTGTTACTATCAGAAGGAATCAACTCCATGCTTAAGCAGTAATTTGATCCTGTTCTTCAGTATCTGTATCTTCATCCTTCTTACTTGGCCAAGCAAGCATGACAATAAGAGCAATCGGTCCAGCAATAGGAACCAAAGCAATGAAGATAAAGGCCCAGTGGAAACCAGCGTCTCGTAAGCAGCGAAGCGACTCAGCCGCTTTAAAATAGAGTAGAAATATCTTAATATTTTCGTACCATTTCTTCAAACTGAGAGTCTTCCGTGTTCTCTTTATTTGTTTCACTATTCTCTATCACTTTTTCTCCAAATCGTTGACTTGGCATAGCGAGCATAACGAGCAGTGTTATTGCACCCAAAGGAACAAATACAATAAAGATATAGGCCCAATGGATACCCACATCTCGTAAGCGACGTACTATCAGTGCTAGTAGAGGAACAAACTCTACTATAAACAAAATAATACACATACTGAAGACCGCAATATTCCTGATGGCTTTATCAGATTCTACTCCAGTAAAAAGTGAGTAGTAGGCGGGCAAGAAAATCACCATATTTAGTAGGCAAACCCACCAAAATTCTGGACGTGTGGAACGACCAGAAAAATTTGCATAGCCTTTGAAAAAACTCCTAATAGCACTCAGCATACAAAAAATCTCCTTTTGATTTTAATACTTATTTCGCAAAGTTATGTTACCAGCTTAAAAAAGAGGTAGTTTTTAGATTGTCTGAAATCACTCTCCTGATAGATCACATAACATCGTCCCTTGAATAGTTGCGCTTATTAAACCTTTGAAAGATCCGATGTTCTCTACTCTCTATTTATAAAAACCAGCTTTCTGATTTCCTCAGAAAACTGGCGATAGTTGTTTCATTATGAAGGTAGATGGACACTCTTACTCAGCATGGGTTGTCTCATTTGCAAAGGAAATGATGGCTTCTTTGAGCTCATCTCCGCTGAGTGAACGGAACTCTTCAATCTTTTGATCGATGGCTTCTAGCGGCATGACGTTTACCTTACCAACGAAAATCTTGTCCATAACTTGGTTATCAACCAATTCGGTCGAAACCAAGAGTTCCTCATAGAGTTTTTCACCTGGGCGGATACCGACCTCAACGATTGGAATTTCACTTTCTGTGTGCCCGCTTAGAAGGACCATTTTCTTAGCCAAGTCATAGATCTTAACTGGTTTACCCATATCGAGGATAAAGACTTCTCCGTCCTTAGCATAAGCGCCAGCATGGATTACTAGACGGCTAGCCTCTGGAATGGTCATGAAGTAACGTGTCATACGGAAGTCCGTCACCGTTACAGGGCCGCCTTCAGCAATCTGACGTTCAAAGACAGGAATCACACTACCACGACTACCGAGAACATTCCCAAAACGAACTGCACAGTAGGTTGATTTACTACGTTGGTTAAAGCCAGTGACAATCAATTCTGCCACGCGCTTAGTTGCACCCATAACATTGGGTGGATTGACCGCCTTGTCAGTCGAAATCATGACCATCTTAGGTACTTTAGCTTCATCAACAGCCTTGGCAACATTGTAGGTACCGAGGATATTGTTCTTGAAGGCTTCTTTTGGATTGCGTTCCATCATCGGAACGTGCTTGTGGGCTGCAGCATGGTAAACAATGGCTGGTTTGTACTGCTCAAACACCTGCAAGAGACGGTCATAGTCCTGAATATCTGCAATAACAGGAACATAATCAATCCCTTGGAATGTACGGATCAATTCATGATAAACGAGATAGATTGAGTTTTCACCATGTCCAAGCAAGACGATACGCTCGGGATTGAAGCGGCTAACCTGACGACAAATCTCCGAACCAATCGAACCACCAGCTCCTGTCACCAAGATGGTCTTTCCTGTAATCTCAGTACCCAGACGCGATTCGTCGAGACGAATTTCCTGACGGCCCAAAAGGTCTGTGATATCAATTTTCTGGAAACCACTACCTGGTTGATGGAGTCCTTGAACGACTGTCTCAACCTTAGGCATCTTGTAACATTTGACGCCTAGCTTATTACACATCTGCAAGATGCGTTCGTACTCTGATGGGTCAAGCGAAGGGATCGCTACGATAACACGCTCGATTTGGTGACGTTTAGCTAATTCAGGCAGATTATCATAAGAGCCTAAAACTGGGATTCCACCTAGTTTTTGTCCCTTTTTCTTTTCATCGTTATCCAAAATCCCCACTAGCTCAAGGTCGCTAGTTGGGTGTTGGTAGCTGTTCATAAAGAGGGCACCACCATCACCAGCACCAATCAAGAAGGTCCGACGATGTTCACCATCTCCACTACCTTTTTTACGTTTAGAATAAATCAACTGCCAAGTGATACGAGGAAGCAAGATAAGGAAGGTACTCAACAAAATGAAGAGTACGATGAAACGGATAGAAAACAATGGAAGGAAGGCATAGCAGATTCCATAAGAAAGAACACTGCTGAGCATCACTCCGAAAAAGATTTTCATGAAATCCGTAATCTTGCTATAACGACTGATACTAGCATTTAGCCCCCAAAACGCAATCATGATTTGATAGAGGAGGAAGGCTAAAAGAGTGTAGATCACGTAATCCACAGGCGCAGGATTTATAAGGCCATAAAACAAGATATAAGATACGATGATGGAAACCACCATACTCAGAATATCGAATATCCCCCAAAACACTTGTTTTTGCTGTTTATTTAAAATTTCAACCAGATCAATCACATAATCTGTTAGTTTTTTATTCATAGGAATTTACTCCCCCTTAAAAGAGTCAGATGATACTGTTGTTATGATAACCTGAATCATTCAGTCTATCGGGGCTTACTTTCTCTTTCTTAAAAGTTTGACGAAGATAAACTGACGTACAAAGCCTGGACAAAGTGCAACAATTGCCTGAATGGCTACACTTTTAGCATAATCCATGTAAGAAATTTGCCCTCGCTCAAGCATGCGCTGACGAGCTTGACGATAGAGTTTAAGGTAGCGCAAGCCACCTCGACGCTCAAACATCCCTGCACCGACACGAACCTGACACAAGATTTGATCTAGGTTCCCAGTCTTGGCACCTGCAGCAATCATATTGAGCCAAAGAAGGTCATCCTCCATGTAAAGGCCATCTTCATAGTTGCCCGCCTTGAGAACCATATCCTTCTTGAACATCACTGTCATATGGTTAAAGGCGCTTCTCATTCTCTGATAAGCCACAATGTCTGCGTGCCGAGTTGGGACACGACGGTAAGAAACAATCTCGTCAGGATTGTCAATGAACTCTGCGATATGTCCACCTAAGAGATCGAGATCTTCTTTCTCCATTAGCTGAAGCTGTTTCTCAAAACGATCCGGAACGGCTAAATCATCCGTATCCATGCGGGCAATAATGTCATACTGGCACTGTAAAACACCGTATCGAAGAGCCAAGCCTAAACCTTGGTTTTGTTCTAAGGGGCACCGTTTAACTGGAATGTCTGACTGAGCTTCCACTTCATCTAGCACCTGATAGAGTTCGGGTGTGAGCGGGCCGTCCTCAACAAGAACAAGTTCGCTCGGTTTCAAGGTCTGGTTTTGAACACTTTTGATAGAATCTCTTAAAAACGTCGGATTTTCCTTTACATAGACCGACATCAAGACGCTGATTTTTTGCTTTTCAGGCACAGTTTTTCTCCAATGTATAGATTTCCTTCCACTATTTTATCACAAAATTTCCTAGTTTCCTATTTTTATATCA
>CAJZDE010000065.1:0-7018 GCA_915063165.1 uncultured Streptococcus sp. | reverse complement strand
AAATATTAAATATTCAGAAACAAATCTAAAACTTAATTGAAAACCTATAGTTATATCACTTCCAACTCATACAAGCCTCTGACTGCATTACAGCCATAGATAGTCTCCGCTTGGTTCAAGTCTGCCAAAGTCAAAATTTTCTCTTCTACCTGTCCTCTTTCCAGCAAATGCTGACGATAAATTCCTGGCAAATTTCCTAAACTGGTAGGCGGTGTGTAGAGCTTACCATTAATTTTTAAGACCAGATTTCCAATGGAGGTCTCAAGCAGTTCTCCTGACTTATTGTGGTAAATCTTCTCTTGCTCCCCTAGGCTCAAATGCGGTCTGTGAGTGGTTTTGAAGTAGGTAAATGCTTGTTGCAAATCAGCTTCCTGAAGGCAAAGTTTTGCTTTGCAGAAGCTTGGACTGAGAGGTTCCAATATTTGGCAACTGAGTTCCAGATCTCCAGACTTGCTGAGACTAATTCGCAAACGATAGTCTTGATTAGCATCACAAGCTTGGCACTCTTCCTCTATCTTTTGTCTCAGTTCTTCTGGATCAAAAGGATAAGCAAAATAACGACTAGCTTTTTTCAGTCTTTCCAAATGTTGATCTTCAAATAGCAGGCTCTTCTGGCTGATTTTTCCAGTCGTAATCAATTGGAAGCGAGCTTGTTTACGATAGAGAACAGCCGCCTTTTGATGAACCTCTCGGTATTCAGATTCCCAAGTACTATCCCAAGTAATGCCACCACCCACTCCATAGATGGCTTTCCCTTGATGCAGTTGGATAGTCCGAATGGCGACATTGAAAATTCGTCGCCCATTTGGAAGTAAGAGACCAATCGTTCCACAGTAGACTCCTCTGGGTTGTGGCTCCAAGTCCTTGATGATTTCCATAGTCGCAATTTTCGGTGCTCCTGTGATGGATCCACATGGAAAGAGGGAGCGAAAAATGGCAACCAAGTCCACATCCGGTCGTAACTGACTCTTGATGGTCGAAGTCATTTGCCAAACGGTTGAATACTGCTCCACTTGACACAGACGTTCTACATGCTCACATCCAACTTCAGAAATACGGTTCATATCATTGCGCAAAAGGTCTACAATCATCATATTTTCAGAGCGATTTTTAGGATCCTGTTCTAGCCAGCTAGCTTGGGCAAGGTCTTCTTGGTCAGTCACTCCCCGCTGGGTTGTTCCCTTCATCGGACGAGTCGTTAATTCCCGGTCATTTTGCTCAAAAAAGAGCTCTGGACTCATGGAAATCACTGCCATCTCATCATGTTCAACATAGGCATTGTAGCCCGCCTCCTGCTCTACCACCATACGATTGTAGATGGCAAAAGGATTGGCGCTTAAATCTTGCTTGAGTTGGACAGTGTAATTTACCTGGTAGGTGTCCCCCTGACGCAAATAATGGTGAATCTGGGAAATAGCTTTTTCATAGTCCTCTGCAGATGTTTGTTCCCGCCACTTTGAAGGCAAATCTACTTCCTCATAAGTCAGTGGAATAGGGGATTTTTCCACCCTATCGTGAACGGTAAAGTAAAGCAAATACTCGCCCAATAGAGGAAGCTTGTGAACTGCTAGTTTTTCCTCAAAAGCAGGTGCAGCCTCATAACTGATATAGCCCACTACATAATAGCCCAGCTCTTGGTAGCTTTCCACCTGTGCCAGCAGGTCCGTCACTTCTGCTAAATCTCTCGTTTTTAACTCTTTGATAGGCTGGGTAAAGGTGTATCTCTCGCCCAAAGCCCTAAAATCAATCACTGTTTTTCTATGCATATCTTAAGTATAACACAAAAAAGCCAGCCTAGAACAGCTAAATCAAGCTTTGTTTACTGATTCCTATAACGAAATATCTTCTCTAAGTTATTTTTTTCTACTTTTGGCAATTTTCCATCAGATGGCACTAGTTCTTCTAGTAAAAGATGGCCTTGTTTGGGACACTTTGCACAAAAATTCAACAAAAAACAGAGAGAGTCTTGGTTTCTATACCCTTACTCTCTCTGTCTTTTACTGTTCAGAAATTAAAAATTGATTTGAAGTTTTAATGATGTTTACCGTTTCCTTGACATCTAAATCATCCGTGAATAGAAAATGATGTTTCTCACTATTTTTAGCTAGAAACTCATTTCTTGCTTGGATTGATAAATCGCCTGTTCTCTCAATTTCTTTCCGAGAAGAATCCCTATTTTTCAAGGTTTCTTCTTTGGCCATTAAAACACAATATTTTAGCTTGATTTGTTTTTCTTTTAAGAAGGTTGCAATTTTCTTCAGTTGATCTTCAAATATGACATATTCTATCACGACAGTAAGGCCACGATCCAAGAAATTGTTGGTCAGACTGATAATATTATCCCAGAACAAATCCATGTAAAATCCATCATCTTCCCAAGGAGCTACGAGACCACTTTTTATCATTAAGTAAATCATATCTCCCTCTATAACTGCACTTTTGTCAAAAGAATAGGCCAACTCTTTGCTGACAGTGCTCTTTCCAACACCTGGGGGACCCGAAATGATATAAACACAATTTTCCACTTTAACCTCTATATACTTGAAATGTCTCTCTAACTTAGGATCATTCTCCGCACACTTATGACTTTCTTATGAAGTCTTCAGGATACTGCGCACGCGCACCTCCAATTAATTTTGGACGACTAGCTAGAGCCGTTACATGGGCATGCCCAATTTCTCTCAAACGAGGGCGAATCGGAACCTGAACATGCTTGACATGCATGCCAATCGCAGTATCTCCGATATCCAATCCAGCATGGGCCTTGATAAATTCAACCTCAACTGGATCCCGCATAAACTTGAAGGCTGCCAACTGACCCGAACCTCCTGCATGAAGTGTAGGAAGGACACTGACGATTTCAAGACCAAACCGCTCTGCCACCTGACGTTCAACAACGAGGGCTCGATTGACATGTTCACAACCTTGAACAGCTAGATGAATCCCTTTTCCCTCTAGGATAGCTAGGATGGTCTTCACGATGATTTCACCAATTTCTTGGCTGGATTCCTTGCCAATCTGACCACCTATCACCTCACTAGAAGAAAGGCCTAAAACAAAGATAGCCCCTTGCTTCAAATTAGCCTTTTCTATTACATCTTCTACAATCTGGCTTGTTGCTCTTTGAATGTCTTTTTCCTTCATACTTGATACCTCTTTTGTCACTATCTATCATATCTTTTTTTACTGATTTTATCAAGGCCAACTAATCATTCTGAATTTTAAAAGTAAAACTCCCAGAGTGAACTGGGAGTTAGCTAGTTTCAATTTTATTGATGTATATTTCAACTGTCGTCCCTTTTGAAGGTACAGAATCAATCTTCATCTGATAGTTTTTTCCAAAATGAAGTTTGAGTCGTTGGTCGACATTTTGTAGACCAACTCCCCCACGTTTGAGCTGACTTTGACTGCTATCACCAGGATTTTGGAAACCAACACCATCATCCTCAATACGGATGACAAGCCCTGTATCCTGTCTCTGAACAGAAACTTTAATATAGCCCTGACCTTCCTTCTCCTTAATACCATGGTAAAGAGCATTTTCTACAAGAGGTTGCAACACCAACTTGGGTAAGACTAGGTTACCAAAAGCAGGATCTTCAGCAATCTCATACTCCAGCTTATTCCCATAGCGTTGTTTCTGGATAAAGAGGTACTGGCGGACATGATTGATTTCATCAGAAAGAGAAATCAAATCCTTGCCTTGATTGAGCGCCAAGCGGAAATAGGTTGCCAAGGACTTGGTCACCTGAACCACTCGCTGACTATCCTGAAATTCAGCCATCCAGATGATAGTGTCCAAAGTATTATAGAGGAAATGGGGGTTAATCTGGCTCGACAGTGCTTGAAGTTCATACTGCCGGGTTGCTTCTTCCTGCCTGCGCACATCTGCCATCAACTGATCAATCTGATCCAGCATGGCATTGAACTGACGAGTCACTTCTCTCAGTTCATAGGCGCCAGCTTCCTTAGCACGAAGATTTTGTGTACCAGAAGCAATTTCCAGCATGGTTTCTCTCAGATCCTTCAAAGGGGCAATCCAGCGCTTGAGACTGAACCACACCAAGCAGAGACAGGCAAGAAGAGATAAGGCACTAGCAGCAAGCAAGGTCCACAAGAGCTGACTCCGAACCTGGTCTAACTTCTCCAGCGAAGACACGCCTATAACCGTCCAATCAGTTCCTGCAATCTTTTCCTGACTCACATAGGATTGGTGGTCTGTAGTATAACCCTGCCCTGTCTCAATATAGGGTTTCATGGCCTCCATTTCGCTAGACGAACTATAAACTGTGTGTTTAGGATGGTAAACAAATTCATGCTTTTCATTGATGATAAAGGCAAAGCCCTGCTGGCCCAATTGGAGTTGGTTGAGATAGGCTTCCAGAGTTTCATAGGAAATATCCAAGCGAAGCACACCAAGATTGGCTCCCTTTGCATCAACAAGTTCCTGAGTGACAGAAATGACCCACTGGCTGTCTGATTTACGAGCTGGTGTCAAAACCGGCTTAGCCCCTTGATGAATGGCCTTTTGGTACCAATCCTCAGCCATCATATCTGAGGAAGTTTTCATCTGCACACTGTCATCTGTAGAAATGACCTGACCGGATTTGGTGACCAGTACCACCGTTTTCAGGTCCTGGTCTGCCTTTAAGATAGTCAAAAACAGATCTCGGATTCCCTTGACCTGGTCTTGGTTAGGATTCTCAGCATAGGCTAAGACATCCTTCTGCTGGGTCAAACTGGTCGAGGTGGTTTCTAATTTTTTGATATAAGACTGAATAAAGTGACTAGTTTGGCTAATGGTCGTTTGGCTATTGCCCTCTATAGTGGCCTCAATGGCTGATGAACTAGATTGATAGTAGAAAGTCCCAACCGCAGCCAGAAGAATGAGAAAGACTAGAAAGATGGAAATAACCATTCTAACTAGGAGAGAAGAACGCTTCATTGACCTTCCCCCTTCTTAAACTGACGAGGTGTCACACCTGCAATCTGTTTAAAACGTTGGGTAAAATAGTTCATATCTTCAAAACCAACCTTTTCGGCTATCTGGTAAATCTTTAAATCCGTTGTCAAGAGCAAAAGCTTGGCTAGTTTGACACGTTCTCGCACCAAATAATCCTGAAAAGGTAGACCCAACTCTTTCTTAATCAAGGAACTCAGATAAGTCGAACTAAAGCCCAATTCACTGGCCAAGCTCTTTAAACTAAATTGGCTATCAGCTAGATGAGACTGGATCTTCTGGGCTATGTTTCCTTCAAACTTATCGGTCAATAAATCTTGTAACTGCTCTTCTTTTTCTTCCTTGTCTACTTTTTGCTTGATTTTCCCCAACATTTCCTCGATATCCTGACGAGAAAAGGGCTTGAGCAGGTAGTCATCGACACCGAGTTTGACAGCAGACAAGGCATAATCAAAATCATCGTAGCCTGTCAAAAAAACTAGATGAACCTGAGGATAGGTTTCTCGGACCAGACTGGCTAACTGGATGCCATTTAGCTGAGGCATGTTGATATCGGTTAAAATGATATCTGGCACCTGCTTTTGTATCAATTCCCAAGCCTGTCTTCCATTTTCAGCCTGACCGATGATTTCCATATCGTAGGCTGCTACATTGACCAACTTGGTCAATCCTTGTCTTACCAGATACTCATCTTCTACGATTAAGATTGTGTAGGTCATGCTCTGCTCCTTTGTCACTTACTAGTATCAGTATAGCAAAATTCTCCTCTAAGTGCTTAGGAAAGACTTCTTAATCGACATAATCTAGTAAATAGGCATAGCCTTTTTCTGCCATTTGGTCTTTGGGAATAAATCGGATAGAGAGACTATTGATACAGTAGCGCAAGCCCCCCTTGTCCTGAGGCCCATCTGTAAAGACATGGCCAAGGTGAGAATCTCCAACTCGGCTTCTCACTTCCATACGCGTCATATTGTAAGACTTATCTTCCTTGTAGGTGACAACATCTGGGCTGATGGGTTGGGTGAAACTAGGCCATCCACAACCAGACTCAAACTTGTCCTTTGATGAAAAGAGGGGTTCGCCAGTGGCCACATCCACATAGATACCGGATTCAAATTTATCCCAGTAGCGGTTTGAAAAAGCTCGTTCTGTTTGATTTTTCTGGGTAACGGCATACTCCTCAGGCGACAAGGTCTTTTTCAATTCTTCATCGCTTGGTTTAGGATATTTGCTGGCATCGATGACGGGGTAGGCCGCCTGATTGACATTGATATGGCAGTAGCCATTTGGATTTTTCTTGAGATAGTCTTGATGGTAATCCTCAGCCACTACAAAATTCTTCAAGGCCTCCTTTTCAACTGCCAGAGGTTGGTCATATTTTTTAGCAACTTCATCAAAGACTTGGTTGATTACTTCCAAATCCTTGTCATCTGTGTAATAAACGCCGGTACGGTACTGGGTCCCCACATCATTTCCTTGTTTATTTTTGCTGGTTGGATTGATAATGCGGAAGTAATGAAGCAGGATTTCTTTAAGAGAAATTTGATTAGCATCATAGGTGACATGGACAGTTTCCGCATGACCTGTTTGGTTGATCAATTCGTACTTGGTTGTTTCCCCTCTACCGTTCGCATAGCCTGAAACGGCATCTGTCACTCCAGGCACGCGTGAGAAGTATTCCTCCACTCCCCAGAAACATCCCCCAGCTAGATAAATTTCGTGTAAGTCTGCGTCTTTGCTAATTTCTGTTTTTTTCACTGTTTTTCCTCCTTGGCTAACTGACGCTTTCTCAATTTGCGAGCTATCTGTCTGCCCTGCATTTCGCATCAATAGAAAATAGAAACCGGTTAGGACTAGGAGAATGACCCCTGCCAAGACAAACAATTTTACTTTATCATTCATAGCCTTTCTCTACCCCATTTCCTTTAATGTTTTTAAAATCATATCCTTATCCATAAAACCTGGTTGCGTTTTGACCAGCTTGCCTTCCTTGTCTATAAAGGCTTGAGTCGGGTAAGAACGAACACCATAACTTTCCAAAAGTTTGCCTGACGGATC
>CAJZDE010000064.1:0-7188 GCA_915063165.1 uncultured Streptococcus sp. | reverse complement strand
ATTTTTCAGAAAATAGAGCAGATATTGGGAATAAATTATCTTAAATCAGAAAATCTTTAAAATTTTTTTCGCTTATTTCATAAAATATCAGTGGGAACAAGTTTTGTTTGATTAAAATAATTCAAAAAAATTTTTTAAAAACGCTTGCATTTGTGTTCAAAATACGCTATACTTAACTTAACGCAAACGTTTGCGCCTTGATTGCGCAACGTTTTATAACAAACACATGAGGTGCTATTATGAAAAAACGTCAAAGTGGTGTGTTGATGCACATCTCTTCTCTACCAGGAGCATACGGGATTGGATCATTTGGCCAAACTGCCTATGATTTCGTTGATTTCTTGGTTCGTACGAAGCAACGTTACTGGCAAATCCTCCCTCTCGGGACAACAAGCTATGGAGATTCTCCATACCAATCATTCTCGGCCTTTGCTGGAAATACGCATTTTATAGACCTTGATATCTTGGTAGAGCAAGGCTTGCTCGAAGCCAGTGATCTTAAAGGTGTTGACTTTGGTAGCGATGCATCTGAAGTTGACTATGCGAAGATTTATTATGCACGTCGTCCGCTTTTAGAAAAAGCAGTTAAACGCTTCTTGGAAGTGGGTGATGTCAAAGATTTTGAGAAGTTTGCTAAAGACAACCAATCATGGCTCGAACTCTTCGCAGAATATATGGCGATTAAAGAGCATTTTGACAATCTTGCTTGGACAGAATGGCCAGATGCAGATGCTCGTGCTCGTAAAGCTTCAGCACTTGAAAGCTACCGTGAGAAATTGGCAGACAAGTTGGTTTACCACCGTGTGACTCAATACTTCTTCTTCCAACAATGGTTGAAATTGAAAGCCTATGCTAACGATAACCACATCGAAATTGTTGGGGACATGCCTATCTACGTAGCGGAAGATTCAAGCGACATGTGGGCAAATCCACATCTCTTTAAGACAGATGCCAATGGTAAAGCAACTTGTATCGCAGGATGCCCACCAGATGAGTTTTCTGCCACTGGTCAGCTTTGGGGGAACCCAATCTATGACTGGGAAGCAATGGACAAAGACGGTTACAAATGGTGGATTGAACGTTTGCGCGAAAGCTTCAAGATCTACGATATCGTTCGTATCGACCACTTCCGCGGGTTCGAATCTTACTGGGAAATTCCTGCTGGTTCCGATACAGCAGCACCTGGTAAATGGGTGAAAGGTCCTGGCTACAAACTTTTTGCAGCCGTTAAGAAAAAACTTGGTGAGCTAAACATCATCGCAGAAGACCTTGGTTTCATGACAGATGAAGTGATTGAGTTACGCGAACGTACTGGCTTCCCAGGAATGAAGATTCTTCAGTTTGCCTTCAACCCAGAAGACGAAAGTATCGATAGCCCACACTTGGCGCCTGCCAACTCTGTTATGTACACAGGAACACACGATAATAATACGGTTCTTGGTTGGTACCGTAACGAGATCGATGATGCGACACGTGAGTACATGGCTCGCTACACTAACCGTAAAGAATACGAAACAGTGCCACACGCTATGCTTCGTACAGTATTTTCGTCCGTTAGCTTCATGGCTATTGCAACCATGCAAGACTTGCTAGAACTAGATGAGTCAGCTCGTATGAACTTCCCATCTACTCTTGGTGGAAACTGGTCATGGCGTATGACAGCAGATCAATTGACACCAGCTGTTGAAGAAACTTTGCTTGACTTGACTACAATTTATCGCCGAATTAATGAAAATTTGGTAGAATTAAAGAAATAAGACAATATCAGGAGACACATAAACATGTTACCATTAAACGAATTTGTACAAAAACGTTACAATAAAACCATTGCAGAATGTAGCAATGAAGAGCTTTACCTTGCTCTTCTCAACTACAGCAAGCTTGCTAGCAGTCAAAAACCAGTCAACACTGGTAAGAAAAAAGTTTACTACATCTCAGCTGAGTTCTTGATCGGTAAACTCTTGTCAAACAACTTGATTAACCTTGGTCTTTACGATGATGTGAAGAAAGAACTTGCAGCTGCAGGTAAAGAGTTGATCGAAATTGAAGAAGTAGAATTGGAACCATCACTTGGTAACGGTGGTTTGGGACGTTTGGCAGCCTGCTTTATCGACTCAATCGCTACACTTGGTTTGAATGGTGACGGTGTTGGTTTGAACTACCACTTCGGTCTTTTCCAACAAGTTCTTAAAAACAACCAACAAGAAACAATTCCTAACGCTTGGTTGACAGAGCAAAACTGGTTGGTTCGCTCAAGCCGTAGCTACCAAGTGCCATTTGCACACTTCACCTTGACATCCACTCTTTACGATATCGATGTACCTGGTTACAAGACAGCTACTAAAAACCGCTTGCGTTTGTTTGACTTGGATTCAGTTGATTCTTCTATCATCGAAGACGGTATCAACTTTGATAAGACAGACATCGCTCGCAACTTGACTCTCTTCCTTTACCCAGACGATAGCGACAAGCAAGGTGAATTGCTCCGTATCTTCCAACAATACTTCATGGTTTCAAACGGTGCGCAATTGATCATCGACGAAGCAATCGAAAAAGGAAGCAACTTGCATGACCTTGCAGACTACGCTGTTGTACAAATCAACGATACTCACCCATCAATGGTGATTCCTGAATTGATCCGTCTCTTGACTGCGCGTGGTATCGAGCTTGATGAAGCAATCTCAATCGTACGTAGCATGACTGCCTACACTAACCACACAATCCTTGCTGAAGCTCTTGAAAAATGGCCTCTTGAATTCTTGGAAGAAGTGGTTCCTCACTTGGTACCAATCATCGAAGAATTGGACCGTCGTGTGAAAGCAGAATACAAAGATCCAGCTGTTCAAATCATCGATGAGAGTGGACGTGTTCACATGGCTCACATGGATATCCACTACGGATACAGCGTTAACGGGGTTGCGGCTCTTCACACTGAGATCTTGAAGAACTCAGAGTTGAAAGCCTTCTACGACATTTACCCAGAAAAATTCAACAACAAAACAAACGGAATCACTTTCCGTCGTTGGCTTATGCATGCTAACCCAAGCTTGTCTCACTACTTGGATGAGATTCTTGGACATGGTTGGCACCATGAAGCAGATGAGCTTGAAAAACTCTTGTCATACGAAGATAAGGCTGCTGTTAAAGAAAAATTGGAAAGTATCAAGGCTCACAACAAACGTAAATTGGCTCGTCACTTGAAAGAACACCAAGGTGTGGAAATCAATACAAACTCTATCTTTGATATCCAGATCAAACGTCTTCACGAGTACAAACGCCAACAAATGAACGCTTTGTATGTGATCCACAAATACCTTGACATCAAGGCTGGTAACATCCCTGCTCGTCCAATCACAGTCTTCTTTGGTGGTAAAGCAGCTCCTGCCTACACAATCGCTCAAGACATCATTCACTTGATCCTTTGCTTGTCAGAAGTGATTGCTAACGACCCAGCTGTAGCTCCACACTTGCAAGTCGTAATGGTTGAAAACTACAACGTTACTGCAGCAAGCTTCTTGATCCCAGCATGTGACATCTCAGAACAAATCTCACTTGCTTCTAAAGAAGCTTCAGGTACTGGTAACATGAAATTCATGTTGAATGGAGCTTTGACTCTTGGTACTATGGACGGAGCTAACGTGGAAATCGCTGAATTGGTTGGTGACGAAAACATCTACATCTTCGGTGAAGATTCAGAAACTGTTATCGACCTTTACGCAAAAGCAGCTTATAAATCAAGCGAATTCTATGCTCGTGAAGCTATCAAACCATTGGTTGACTTCATCGTTAGTGATGCTGTTCTTGCAGTAGGTAAGAAAGAACGCTTGGAACGTCTTTACAACGAATTGATCAACAAAGACTGGTTCATGACTCTCCTTGACTTGGAAGACTACATCAAAGTCAAAGAGCAAATGCTTGCTGACTACGAAGACCGTGACGCATGGTTGGATAAAGTCATCGTTAACATTGCCAAAGCAGGATTCTTCTCATCTGACCGTACAATCGCTCAGTACAACGAAGATATCTGGCACTTGAACTAAGATACATTGCATTAGATTATAAAAAGCGCATCTTTTTAGATGCGCTTTTTTGATGAAACAAAGTAGAGACTTTAATAGAAAATTCTCCATACCGTTAAAACGCTAGCACAACAGAGGAAAAACAGGTATACTATTGTTAATTAGACTGAATCGGATAAAGAAGAGGGGAATTTACGATGAAAAAACTAGCACTCACAGTGGTACTTTTGGGAATGGCACTATTGACATTGACTGGTTGTTTTGGAAAAAGTAGCCGAAGATTTATCGAGGGAGAGGCTGCAGAGTTAAGCAAGGTCTATCCGACGGAGAATCTGGAAGACTTGTTTGAAAAGTTTTCGGATGGATTTCAGATAGATGTTATGGATGCTGAAAATCTTGAAGAAGATGAAAGAACTTCATCAATAATTTATCATTTAATATTAAATGGAATTTCGGAAACGAGAGAAATTAAAGGAAAGTACACTAAAGAGAAAGCATTTTAAAATTCGTCAGGGAATATAGAGCATGAAATGTTGTATCAAGGGGAGGTTTACTACAAAGATGGTAGTATTCACTTATCAAATGACACTGGCTCTAATAATAAAGAAAAGGGTGACTTAAAACATACCCGTCTTTTAATGCAGGAATTTTCTATTTCGCGGTCTAGTTTAAAAAGCCTAGAAGTAGTTCGGAAAGGCTATAGTTTTGAGACAGGTTCTGCAAGCATTACTTATAATCTTAAAAATGAACAAGTGAATGATTATTTGGGTTTAGAAAAAGATACTGAAATAAATATGGACATCAATATTTTTGAACCAACGATAGCAGGTAAAAGTTATGGTTATACTGTTATTTTTAGAAAAAATGATATTGATCATACTGAGATGATTAATGGAAAACTAGAGGGATATTAGCAATGAGCGATAGTAAAGTAATCATCTTGGGTTCTGAGAGGAGGAATAATCCATGTTAAAAAAAATTGCAACGATGATGTTAGTTGGAGTAGGAATAATGGTGTTAGCTGGATGTAGCCTAAAAAGTAGCCGAAGATTTATCGAGGGGAAGGCTGCAGAATTAAGCAAGGTCTACCCGACGGAGGATCTGGAAGATTTGTTTGAAAAATTTCCGGAAGGATTTGGTATTTTTAGCGACGATATTTATGATTATAAAGAAGGGAAAGGCTATTTTTACCAATCTATTGAACTAAAGGGTGATGCTGAGAATAAAATGGTTAGAGGAACTTTTAAGGAGAAAAAAGTCAGCATAGATGAGAATAAAAAACGAACGGAAGAAGTACTTTATGAAGGTGGAGTGGTTTATAAGGATGGAATGATTCAATTGACGGATCCTCAGGCAAATGCGACGATAAGGAATCCCAAACTATTGCTCCAAGAATTTACGATTAATAGAAATACTCTGTCGAAACTAAAAATGGGGAGAAAAAGCTACAGTGTTGAAACAGGGAGCGCAGATATTGACTATACTCTATCGGATCCGATTTTAAACAACTACATGGGGGTTGAGCGGAATAAAGAACTAAAAATGGTGATTTATATCATGCATGAAACCATTGAAAATAGGGCCTATAGCTATACTTTAGAAATTCAAGATGGACAAAATACACACGCGGAGATTATCAGTAGTTATAACAGTAGAAAAGAAAAAGAATAACGGATAAATTTATGATAAAAAAATTAGCACTCACAGTGGCACTTTTAGGAATAACGCTGTTGACATTGACAGGTTGCTTTACAAAAAGCAGTCGAAGATTTATCGAGGGAAAGGCTGCAGAATTAAGTAAGGTCTACTCGACGGAGAATCTGGAAGATTTGTTTGAAAAATTTCCGGAGGGGTTTCAGATTACCTCAAAGGATTTATACGAATATGAAGAAAGTGGGTACAAACTCCAATCAATCAGTTTACACGGAAATTCTCAAACTAGACAGATTTCAGGTACAATATCAGAGAAACAAGTTAGTTTTGATCAAGATGAGAAGCGTAGTGAAAGTTTTGTATATACGGGTGAGGTCATTTATCAAGATGGTAAAATTCAATTAAAAGATCCAACAGCGAATATCAAAATAAAAAGCCCAACATTACTGCTCCAAGAATTTACGATTAATAAAGACAGTCTATCCAAATTAAAAATGGGAGGAAAAGGTTATAGCTATGAAACTGGGAGTGCAGACATTGACTATACTCTATCGGATCCTATTTTGAACACCTACATGGGAGTGGAGCAGGCTAAAGAATTAAAAATGATTATTTATATCATGTATGAGACGGTTGAAAATAAGGCTTACAGCTATACTTTAGATATTAAAGATGGTCATAACTCTCATACAGAATTAATTGAAGGTTACTAAAGTTGTATTTCGGCAAAAGTAATAAATTTGTGTAAAGAAGCACTACGAGGTAAAAATATGAGTGAAGAAACATCATCAGTTATTCTAGATGGAACAAATCCAACACTTGATGCTTCTCAATTAAGCTATGAATTTGAAAAGGCTAGGTTCACAGGAAATATCACACGTATTACGACAAAGCAAGACCCTCTGAATAACTTGACGGTTGTTTAGATTGAATCAAAACCTTAAAATTGGTATAATGAAGTAACTATCTTGGATTCTGAGAGGAGGAGCAATCCATGTTTAAAAAAATTGCAATGATGATGTTAGTAGGAGGAGTAGGAATGATGGTGTTAGCTGGATGTAGCCTAAAAAGCAGCCGAAGATTTATCGAGGGGAAGGCTGCGGAATTAAGCAAGGTCTACCCAACGGAAAATTTGGAAGATTTGTTTGATAAGTTTCCGAAGGGCTTTCAGATTCGTATAACAGATACTGAGCAAAAAGATGAAAACTCTCCATCTTTAAATCAGGAAATTACATTGTCTGGAATTCCTGAAACAAAAGAAATAAAAGGAAAAGTTATCAAGTCGACTTCTCAAGTTAATGCTAATAACAAATATGAAGAAACGACTGATTTTGAAGCAGATATCTATTATAAGGGCGGTCGAATTTATATAGTCAATTCAAACGACGCTTCACAAGATGTGTTAAAACACTCACGACTTTTAATGCAGGAATTTTCTATTTCTAGATCTAGTTTAAAAAACCTAGAAGTAGTTCGGAAAGGCTATAGTTTTGAGACAGGTTCTGCAAGCATTACT
>CAJZDE010000063.1:0-7215 GCA_915063165.1 uncultured Streptococcus sp. | reverse complement strand
TCCTGCTGCTACTTGGGCTGCCTGCATATTGGTTGAGTGACCGTGATTGCGAGCAATTTTTTCATCGCCCTTGCCATAAGTTGACTCATGGACCAGGACATCAGCATTAACAGCTAGACGCACACTGGCATTGGTTTTTCGGGTGTCACCCAGAATAGTGATAATCTTACCAGGACGTGGCGCTGAGATATAGTCAGCTGCCTTGATTTGAGTCCCATCATCCAAAACAACATCCTGACCGTTTTTGATTTTTCCAAAAAGCGGTCCAAATGGGACACCAGCAGCCTTTAGTTTTTCAGCGTCCAAGGTCCCTTCTAGATCCTTTTGCATGACACGATAACCAACACAGAAAATAGTGTGGTCCAACTCCTCTGCATACACAGTGAATTTATCGGTCTCAAGGATTTTCCCTAGAGAATCTTGGTCAAACTCATGAAAATGAATACGGTAAGGCAGGCGAGAACCAGACACACGAAGGCTGGTTAAGACAAATGACTTGATCCCTTGAGGTCCATAAATGTCCAAATCTGTCTGCTCTTCATTGGCCTGAAAGGCACGACTAGAAAGGAATCCTGGCAAGCCAAAGATATGATCTCCATGCAGGTGAGTGATAAAGATTTTGCTGACCTTACGTGGTCGGATTGTGGTTTCCAGAATGCGATTTTGCGTTCCTTCTCCACAGTCAAAGAGCCAAACTTCGTTAATCTCGTCCAAGAGTTTCAGGGCGAGACTTGAAACGTTGCGGGCTTTGGAGGGCTGACCAGCCCCTGTTCCTAAAAATTGAATATCCATTCGATACTTTCTAATTAATCAATATATAACATGGCTGTGCGATTTTCCGATCGGAAATAATGCTTGCCAGAAAAAGCTCTAGCTTCTTGTATTAAATCCTCTTGGCTGTAGCCTTTAAGTCGCTTTCTTCCATCTGCCAAGATTTCCAAGTCTGTCAGAGGAGTCAAACTTTCCACAGAGACAATTTCTTCCTCTCCAATCGCCTTCATGTAAATCTTTCCAGACTCCTCAAAGACCAGCTGATGGGGAAAAATTTGCGCAATCTCAAAGAGCAAGTCAGCTGTGATTGCTTCCTCAGCTTCTGAGAAAATCCGACCTAGCCCTTCTTTCTCATAGCAAAATCCAAAGGATTTACCTGATAGATTGAGACGGATAAAGGGCTTGCTTTCTTCAGTAAAACTTGGTTCAACATTGTAGAGGTTTAACTCTTGGCTGACTTCTGCAAAATAATCTGTCGCAGCTTGAGGACTTTTTTTCTGGTAGAGTTCAGCAAAGTAAGCATTAACCACGCTAGGTGGAGGTGTAATGAGAGCTAACTGCTCCTCTTCAGACCTACCAGCTAGAAGTTGATCTAGATAGACCTTATCCAGACTTGTATAACCTCCATACTTTAGAGCCAACATTTTAATATCAGTCATAAAATTCCTCTAACCTCCATTTATTTTTCTCGGAAATGTAGCCTGTAATCACTTCTCCATCATCTTGGTAGTCACGATCCTCCAGAATCGCTACATTTTCTAAATCATGAATCTTGTAAGACTTTGAAAAAGGCACGCGCAGGGTAAAGACTTCAAAAATATCCTTGATCTTCTCCAAAAACAATGCTTGCAAGTTCTCACGACTATCCTCAGACTTGGCAGAAATGAGGGCATACGGCGTTTGAGTCGGCGTGAAATCCTCCACCAAATCCGCTTTATTATAAAGGGTCAGGCGTGGAATATCCTCCATATCCAAGTCTTTCATGATGGACAGGACTGTTTTTTCATGCTCCTCGTGATAAGGATTGCTGGCATCGATGACATGAACCAGAAGATCCACGTGCTTACTTTCTTCCAAAGTGGACTTGAAACTGGACACCAACTCTGTCGGCAAATCTTGGATAAAGCCAACCGTATCAGTCAAGGTAACCTGAAGATTGCCCCCCAGATGGATGCTCTTTGTCGTCGCATCCAGGGTCGCAAACAGCTCGTCTGCTTCATACTGGGTCTTACTGGTCAAGGTGTTCATGATGGTTGATTTCCCAGCATTGGTGTAGCCAATCAAACCAATCTTAAAGGTACTCGACTCCAGACGTTTTTCTCTAACTGTTGCCCGATTTTTCTCTACCACCTTGAGCTGGCGTTCGATATCTGTGATTTGATTACGAACACTACGACGGTTCAGTTCCAGCTGGCTTTCACCAGGTCCACGGGAACCAATTCCACCTGCCTGACGGCTGAGCATAATCCCCTGACCAACCAAGCGAGGCAAGAGATACTTGAGCTGAGCCAAATGAACTTGGAGTTTTCCTTCATGGCTTCGAGCCCGCATGGCAAAGATATCCAGAATCAACTGCATACGGTCAATGACCTTGACACCCAGAACTTCTTCTAGATTGACATTTTGCCGTGGAGTTAAGCGGTTATTGACAATGACTGTGGTAATTTCTTCTGCATCCACCATTTGAGCTATTTCTTCCAACTTACCAGAACCAACAAAGGTCTTGGAGTCATACTTTTCCCGTTTTTGTTTGTAGCTATCTACAACGACTGCCCCAGCTGTCTTAGCCAGACTGGCCAATTCTTCCATGGAGAGGTCAAAATTGTCCATGCCCTGCAATTCCACACCAATTAGCAGGACTCGTTCCTCTTTTTTCTCCGTTTCAATCATCTAAAAACTCCTCTATCTGGCTTAAAATGCGGTCTTGCAAACCAGGCTCTCCTATCTGATAAAAGGTGACCTGCATGCGATTACGGAACCAGGTCAACTGACGCTTGGCAAAACGACGAGTCGCCTGCTTGAGACTCTCGCTTGCTTCCTCAAGAGTTTGCTCCCCACGGAAATAAGGAAAGAGTTCCTTATAGCCAATGCCTTTGGCTGCCTGTACATCTGGATAATGCTCAAACAACCACTTGGCTTCATCCAATAATCCAGCCTCAAACATCAAATCCACACGATGGTTAATCCGTTCATAAAGTCGACTTCGCTCATCATCCAAGCAGATAATCAGTGGTTCATAAGGACTTTCCTGATTTTTCAAATCCTTACCAAAATGGGCAATCTCAAAGGCACGCATAGCACGACGACGGTTAAACTGGGGAATCTCAAGGCCTGCTTGCTCCACAAGATGGGCTAATTCCTCATCTGAATAAGGCTCCAAACTAGCCCGGTAGGCTAAAATCTCCTCATGAGGTGTTTCCCCACCTAGATGATAGCCTTCCAGCAAGCTCTGAATATAAAGCCCTGTACCACCCGCGATAATCGCTAGCTTACCACGGCTTTGAATATCCTCAATAGCCTTCTTAGCTTCTGAAACAAAATCAAAAGCCGAGTAAGACTCGGTCACCTCTCTGACATCAATCAAATGATGAGGAACAGAAGCTTGCTCCTCTGGGCTAGCCTTGGCCGTCCCAATATCTAGCCTTCTGTATACTTGCTGACTGTCACCACTGACCACCTCTCCACCAAAGCGCTTGGCCACTTCAATAGCAAGGGCTGTCTTCCCAACAGCAGTCGGTCCAACAATCACAATTATTTTTGTTTTCATCTTTTTTCCTTGAAAAATTTCCATTTTTTCGTTACTATTATTATATCACAAAAAGGTCAGTCAGAAAAATGCTACCACTTAAGGAGTTTGGCTGATCGGGAAGATAAAGGAGGAAGACTCATGGCTAAAGGATTCGCTAAAGGTCTTGTAACAGGTGTCGCAGGAACTGTCGCTGCCGTTGCAGGTGCAGTATATGCAATTAAAAAGAAAGTGATTGAGCCAGAAGAGCAAAAAGCAGCTTTCATCGAAGAAAACCGCAAAAAAGCAGCTCGCCGTCGCGTATCACATTAATCAACAAAAGAAGTTGAGAAATCTCAACTTCTTTTTATTTTCTTAAATAGCCAAATCAAACTTCAGCTGTGGCTTGACTGGATCATAGTCAACCAACTCAAAGTCTTCCGCTTTGATATCAAAGAAATTGGTCCCATCAGGAACATTTAAAACCAAGCGTGGTTGGCAGTTTGACGGCTCACGGCGGAGCAATTCCTGAGCTTGTTCAAACTGATTATCATAGATATGGAGGTTGTTGATAAAATAGAAAAACTTCCCAACCTTCCATCCAAAATGCTTAGCAATCATCATCTGTAAAGCCACGTACTGCATAGCGTTAATGTGGTGGGCCACTAGCATATCATTCGAACGCTGGGTCAAGGTCGCATCCAGATAGATTTCTCCATCTACTCGACGGACATCAAACATGGTCTGAAAGGCGCATGGAAGGAGACCGTCTGTCTCCTCAAAAGCTTGATAATCCCAGAGAGAGATGATATTGCGACGGTTCCATGGGTTGGCTTCCAATTGTTTGAGAATCTTGTTGATGATGTCGTGTTTCTTAACGACTGCCCCATAGCGTTCACCGATGGTTCCCGTATCTCCCACTTCCCAGTCATTCCAGTAGTGAACATTGTACTTGTCATTGAGAACATCTAGACTATTAGACTGATCTTGGTAGATCCAGAGTACTTCCTTGATGGCGGATTTGATCGCAATGGGACGCAAGGTTGTGATGGGAAATTCCCCCTTAGACAAATCATACTCGGCAAAGGCACCCGTTACGTACTTGGAATTGGCAACTGTCCCATCCTTGTACTTAGGACGTGCTTGCTCAGAAAAGACACCGTCTTTGAGGATTCGTTCAATATTTTCTTTAAAAATCGTATCTGCTTTTGTCATTTACTCTCACCTCATTTATTGTCCTAACTAGTATAGCATAAAAAAAGAAAGGAGGAAAATCACTGGCTTTAAAGTAGTGTTTTTCCCCTTTTATGATCTTATTGCAATACAAGTGATGCTGCTCCGATAACTCCAGCGTCATTTCCTAGAGTTGCAAGAGCCAATTTAGTAGATGTACGTACTTGTGGGAAGGTATTTTCGTCATAGACTTTTTGAACACCTTGTAGAAGGAATTCTCCCGCTGCTGACACCCCACCACCTATAACGATTGTTGAAGGGTTGAGGATGGAGCCGATGTTGGCACACGCGATTCCCAAGTAACGTGAGAAGTTTCGGTAAACGATCAAGGCAAGGTCATCCCCTTCTTTTGCAAGGTCAAAGACAGTTTTAGCAGTTACTTCTTCACCGTCATCAATCAAGCGTTTCAAGGCTGCATCGCCTTCGTATTCATCTGCATAACGACGAGTCAAGTTGACAATCCCTGTTGCAGAAGCAACTGTCTCAAGACAGCCTTTTTTACCACAGGTACATGCGATTGGTTGGTCAAAGTCAACAGTGATGTGGCCAAGCTCTCCTGCTGCACCAGCAACACCGTGGAGCAATTTGCCTTCTGCGACGATACCGCCACCAACACCAGTACCAAGTGTCATAAAGACAACGTCTGGTTGGTTGTCACCAGCCCCCATCCAGCGCTCACCAAGAGCAGCTACGTTGGCATCATTATCGATGAAGAATGGAATACCCAAGGCTTTTTCAATCTTTTCTTTAATTGGTTGAAGGGTTTTCCAGTTTAGGTTGTAGGCACCGATAACAGTTCCTTTTTCACGGTCAACCACACCAGGTGATCCCATTCCAATCCCTCGGAAATCCGTAGCTGATAATCCAAGCAAGTCCAAACGATGTTGAATAGACTCGATCATATCATCTACGATATGGCTTCCTTCGTCCAAAATATTGGTCTTGATAGACCATTTTTCTTGGATTTCTCCCTCTTGAGTTAAAATTGCAAACTTGATAGATGTTCCACCAAGGTCAATCCCAATAATCTTTTGACTCATCGTCTTCTCCTTTTTAATTGAAAATGCTTACAGATATAGTATAACAAAATCGTCTCTTTTGTGCAAAGGTTTGCAGGCCACAAGCCAAAATTAAAACATCTCATTTGCTTCACTATTTGTAAAAATTAGTCATCTAAATGTTGAATTGCATAGTTTGCTTCTTCTTTTGTAAATTGTCCATTCCAAGGAGAAGTTAGCCTCTCATAAATTTTTGTCTTCGATAAATCGGTATACTTTCTTGCTTGAATTAAGGCATTTGCTTTGTAATCTGCATTCAAGTGATCGATGGCATACTGCACTGCTGAACCTGAAAAACCATGCCACGTTAATTGGTCATAGAGAGCTTTTTTTGACATATGTACAGACGAATTATAACTTTTCGCTTTACTTAAAGCAGCATTGTACGGGTTCCCATCTGCCGGTTTTGGTTGCCGCACACCATCGTATCCTACATAGTAACGGCCACCATCTACCCATTTGCCCCTAACCATTTCACCATCTGATCCCACATAGTAACGACCGCCATCTACCCATTCATTCTTGGCCATCTTACCATCTGATTTGAGATAATATCTACCTACCCATTTATTACGAGCAGAGCTTCCTTCTGCTGTTAGATAATAATATGAACCATAGTTTTTATCATAAATCCAGTCACTTTTAACCTTTTTTCCATCAGAATCAACATAATAACGACCACCATCTACCCATTCATTTTTGGCCATCTTACCATCTGATTTTAGATAGTAATTACCTACCCATGTGTTGCGAGCGTAGCTGCCTTCTCCTGTTAAATAATAGTATGACCCATAGTTATTGTCATAAATCCATTCATTTTTAGCTCTTTTCCCGTCTGATTTTAGATAGTAATTACCTACCCATGCGTTTCGAGCGTAGCTACCTTCTGCGGTTAGATAATAATAGGATCCATAGTTTTTATCATAAATCCATTCACTCTTAGCCATTTTACCATCTGATTTAAGATAGTAATTGCCTACCCAAGCATTTTGGACATAGTTTCCCGAAGCATTTAGATGAAATAAGAATTAGCTTTTTTATCAAAAATCCACTTATTAGTAACTTTAGTACCATATTCATAGTACGATGAGCCTACCCAACCAGACTGAGCTGTAGATTTGGACTTATCCTCTTTAGGACTTGTATTTTTAGGTTTCTCAGCAGGTTTTTGAGCTGGTGTTTTCGGTTTCTCAGCGGGTTTCGGCGCTGGTTTTGGTTCTGGCTTTAGTTCTGGTTTTGGTTCTGGTTTCGGTGCTGGTGTTTTTGGTTTCTCAGCAGGATTTTGCGCTGGTGTTTTTGATTTCTCAGCTTGATTTGACGCCGAAGTTGCATTCTCTTTTACAACCTTACCATTTTTAGATGCATCCTTTTCTTGAGCAGAAACATGCTGAGCCGAAAAAGGAAAGTCTCCAGTTGTATCCGCAAATG
>CAJZDE010000062.1:0-7216 GCA_915063165.1 uncultured Streptococcus sp. | reverse complement strand
CAATAATATTTTACGAACAAAAAAACGAAAATCTTTAAAAAGTTTCATAAAAACACTTTACAAGCTCTTATAAACATGATATAGTTATAAGGCTTAGAAAATGAGATGATGTTTTCTAGCAAATATAAACCCGAGTAAAAAATGCCTACGGACAGGCAGGGTTGAATGCCGAAGCGTGGTTGAAAAGCCACATTATTGATAGGGTTAAAAGCCTACTTTTATAAGTTGATGTTAGGATATTTGTCCTAATTCATAAATTTTAGTGTGGTGAAAGCACACGTCATCTTGTGAAACGATCAATAAAGTACGTAATATTTGCTACTAGAGAGTTAGGAAACATCGGGAACAGACATACTCAACAGAAACCAAAATACACACGTCAGAAGATTGCAGAGCAGGTGAAAACCTGCTCTTTTTTCATAAGTCAACCTTTAGTCGCCTTTATCTTCTTGAGGCACTAAAAATATGGTAAAGGAGTATGTCTTGAAGAAGTTAGATCAAAACCAAGCCCCAATTTATGAGGCCTTGGTCAAGCTACGCAAGAAACGGATTGTTCCCTTTGATGTTCCAGGTCACAAGCGTGGACGAGGAAATCCAGAACTTGTCGAACTATTAGGAGAAAAATGTGTTGGCATTGATGTCAATTCGATGAAACCCTTGGATAATCTTGGTCATCCCATTTCGATTATTCGGGATGCTGAGGAATTGGCAGCGGATGCTTTTGGAGCGGCGCATGCCTTTCTCATGATTGGTGGAACAACTTCATCGGTGCAGACTATGATTCTTTCCACCTGCAAGGCAGGAGATAAGATTATTCTACCTAGAAATGTCCATAAATCTGCTATCAATGCGCTGGTTCTATGTGGTGCCATTCCCATCTATATCGAGATGAGTGTAGATCCTAAAATCGGCATCGCTTTAGGTCTTGAAAATGATCGTGTTGCGCAGGCAATTAAGGAGAATCCAGATGCCAAGGCCATTTTGATTAACAATCCTACTTACTATGGGATTTGTTCAGACCTCAAGGGTTTAACGGAAATGGCTCACGAAGCTGGCATGATGGTTTTAGTAGATGAAGCCCATGGAGCGCATTTGCATTTTACAGATAAACTTCCAATTTCTGCTATGGATGCTGGAGCAGATATGGCGGCGGTTTCTATGCATAAGTCTGGTGGGAGTTTGACCCAGAGCTCCATCCTTCTTGTCGGGGAGCAGATGAATCCTGAGTACGTTCGTCAGATTATCAACCTGACCCAGTCTACATCTGCCTCTTACTTGTTGATGTCTAGTTTAGATATTTCACGTCGCAACTTAGCCCTTCGTGGAAAAGAGTCTTTTGAGAAAGTCATTGAGCTCTCCGAGTACGCTCGTCGTGAAATCAATGCTATTGGTGGTTACTATGCCTACTCAAAAGAGTTAATAGACGGAGTGTCGGTCTGTGAATTTGACGTGACCAAGCTGTCCGTTTACACCCAAGGTATCGGCCTAACAGGGATTGAGGTTTATGACCTCTTGCGAGACGAATACGATATTCAGATTGAATTCGGGGATATTGGCAATATATTGGCCTATATTTCAATCGGTGACCGCATCCAAGACATTGAGCGTCTGGTCGGTGCTTTGGCGGATATCAAGAGACTATACTCAAGAGATGGAAAAGATTTGATTGCTGGAGAATATATCCAACCCGAGTTAGTCCTTTCTCCTCAAGAAGCCTTTTATTCAGAGAGAAGAAGCTTGTCCTTGGATGAATCTGTTGGACAAGTCTGTGGGGAATTTGTCATGTGCTATCCTCCAGGGATTCCAATCCTAGCACCAGGTGAACGCATTACACGAGAGATTGTGGATTATATCCTATTTGCCAAAGAACGTGGTTGCTCCCTCCAAGGGACGGAAGATCCAGAGGTCAAGCACATCAACGTCATTAAGAGAAAGGAGAACTAGATGGATTTATGGTTTTCTGAAGTTCATACTCCAGATGTGAAATTGTCCCTGAGAACCGCCAAGCAACTCTACGCCGGTAAAAGTGAATGGCAGGATATAGAAGTCTTGGATACGCCAGCTTTTGGAAAAATACTGATTTTAAATGGGCATGTCTTGTTTTCAGATGCGGATGATTTTGTTTACAATGAAATGACTGTTCACGTTCCCATGGCTGTCCACCCAAATCCCAAGAAAGTCTTGGTTATTGGGGGTGGTGACGGTGGTGTTGCCCAAGTATTAACCCTCTATCCTGAACTGGAGCAAATCGATATTGTGGAACCAGATGAAATGTTGGTTGAGGTCTGTCGTGAGTATTTCCCAGATTTTGCTGCGGGTCTTGATGATCCTCGTGTTACCATTTACTACCAAAATGGGCTGAGATTTTTGAGAAATTGCGAAGATGATTACGACATTATTATCAACGATGCGACAGATCCATTCGGACATACGGAAGGGCTTTTTACCAAGGAATTTTACGGAAACAGTTACAGAGCCTTGAAAGAGGACGGCATCATGATCTACCAGCATGGGAGTCCCTTCTTTGACGAGGATGAGTCAGCTTGCCGAAGCATGCACCGCAAGGTCAATCAAGCATTTCCAATCAGTCGGGTTTATCAGGCCCATATCCCAACCAGTCCAGCGGGCTATTGGTTGTTTGGATTTGCATCTAAAAAATACCACCCTGTCAAAGATTTTGACAAGGAAGGTTGGAAAAAACGCCAGCTTTTCACAGAATACTACACTGCAAACTTACATGTGGGGGCCTTCATGTTGCCCAAGTATGTGGAAGACATTTTAGAAGAAGAGGAAGGAAAAAAATGAGTCGTTTATTAGTTATTGGATGTGGGGGCGTTGCCCAAGTTGCTATTTCAAAAATTTGCCAAGATAGCGAAACGTTTAAAGAGATTATGATTGCTAGCCGTACCAAGTCAAAATGTGATGACTTGAAGGCTAAATTAGAAGGTAAAACAAGTACAAAGATTGAAACAGCTGCTCTTGATGCTGACAAAGTCGAAGAAGTGATTGCCTTGATTGAAAGCTACAAACCAGAAGCTGTTTTGAACGTAGCTCTACCTTATCAAGACTTGACTATCATGGATGCTTGTTTGGCTACTGGAGTCCACTATATCGATACTGCCAACTATGAGGCTGAGGATACAGAAGACCCTGAATGGCGTGCTATCTATGAGAAACGTTGCAAGGAACTTGGTTTTACAGCCTACTTTGACTACTCATGGCAATGGGCTTACCAAGATAAATTCAAAGAAGCAGGATTAACAGCTTTGCTTGGTTCTGGTTTTGACCCAGGGGTAACCAGCGTGTTTTCAGCATACGCCCTCAAACACTACTTTGATGAAATCCACTATATCGACATTTTAGACTGTAATGGTGGTGACCACGGTTATCCATTTGCGACCAACTTCAACCCAGAAATCAATCTACGTGAGGTTTCTGCACCTGGTTCATACTGGGAAGATGGAAAATGGGTAGAAGTCGAAGCCATGTCTATCAAGCGTGAGTATGATTTTCCTCAAGTTGGCCAAAAAGACATGTACCTTCTTCACCATGAAGAAATCGAATCATTAGCAAAGAATATTCCAGGAGTTAAACGAATTCGTTTCTTCATGACTTTTGGTCAATCTTATCTAACTCACATGAAATGCTTGGAAAACGTTGGTCTCCTTCGTACAGATCCTATTAACTTCAATGGTCAAGAAATCGTTCCGATTCAGTTCTTAAAAGCTTTGCTTCCAGATCCTGCAAGCCTTGGCCCACGTACTGTTGGTAAAACTAATATTGGTTGTATCTTTACTGGTGTCAAAGATGGAGTTGAAAAAACTATCTACATCTACAATGTTTGCGACCATCAGGAGTGCTATGCAGAGGTTGGTTCACAAGCCATTTCTTATACAACAGGTGTTCCAGCCATGATTGGGACAAAATTAGTGATGGATGGCACTTGGAAACAACCTGGAGTTTACAACCTTGAAGAGTTGGATCCAGATCCATTCATGGAAGCTTTGAATGAGTATGGATTACCTTGGGTTGTGGTTGAGAATCCGCAAATGGTGGACTAATGAAGCTAGAACAAGTACCAACACCAGCTTACGTCATTGACTTAGCAAAGTTAGAAGCCAACTGCCGCATTTTACAATATGTACAAGAAGAAGCTGGTTGCAAGGTTTTGCTTGCCCAGAAAGCATATTCCCTCTACAAAACCTATCCCTTGATTAGCCAGTACCTATCTGGTACAACTGCAAGTGGTCTCTATGAGGCCAAGCTAGCTAGAGAAGAATTCCCGGGGGAAGTCCATGTCTTTGCGCCTGCTTTCAAGGATGCAGACTTGGAGGAATTGCTGGAAATAACGGACCATATCGTCTTCAACTCAGAGAGACAGTTGCGTAAACATGGTCCTCGTTGTCGAGAGGCTGGTATCAGTGTCGGTTTGCGCCTCAACCCTCAATGTTCTACCCAAGGTGATCACGCGCTCTACGATCCTTGTGCACCTGGATCCCGTTTTGGAGTCACTATAGACAAGATTCCTAGTGATTTGCTGGACTTGGTGGATGGTCTTCATTTTCATACCCTTTGTGAGCAAGGATCAGATGATTTAGAGACAACTTTGAAAGCTGTAGAAGAACAGTTTGGACCTTATTTACATGAGGTTAAATGGCTCAATATGGGCGGTGGCCACCATATCACAAGAGAAGACTATGATGTGGATTTACTGATTTCTGAAATCAAGCGTATCCGAGAAACTTACAATCTTGTCGTCTATATCGAGCCAGGAGAAGCCATTGCGCTCAATGCGGGTTATCTAGCAACTGAGGTATTGGATATTGTAGAAAACGGTATGGAGATCTTAGTTTTAGATGCCTCCGCGACCTGTCATATGCCTGATGTACTTGAAATGCCCTATCGTCCACCTTTGAGAAATGGCTTTGAGGCTCAAGAAAAAGCCCATACCTATAGACTTTCTTCCAATACCTGTCTAACGGGTGATGTGATTGGCGACTATAGTTTTGAAAAGCCAGTTGAAATTGGAGATAGGCTTTATTTTGAAGACATGGCAATCTACTCATTTGTCAAAAATAATACCTTTAACGGTATAGGACTACCAAGTCTCTATCTCATGGACGATCAGGGAAACTGCAACTTAGTCAAAACCTTCGGCTATCAAGAATTTAAAGGGAGATTATCATGACAGAAACTCCGAAAAAAGCAGGCTATCGTATGCCTGCAGAATACGAACCCCACCATGGTACCCTCATGATATGGCCGACTCGACCAGGATCATGGCCTTTTCAAGGAAAAGCTGCTAAGAAGGCCTTTAGCCAGATTATCAAGACCATAGCAGAAGGGGAAACTGTTTATCTTTTGGTGGAGCAGGACCATCTATCTGAAGCCCAATCCTATCTTGGAGACAAGGTCGTTTATTTAGACATTCCGACAAATGATGCCTGGGCGCGTGATACTGGGCCGACCATTCTCGTCAATGATAAAAGAAAAAAGTTGGCAGTCGATTGGTCTTTTAATGCCTGGGGTGGTGCTGTCGATGGTCTTTATCAAGATTATGAAGATGATGACCAAGTAGCTAGTCGTTTTGCTGAGACCTTGGGAATACCTGTTTACGAGGCTAAACCTTTTGTACTGGAAGGCGGAGCGATACACAGCGATGGTCAAGGAACCATTCTCGTGACTGAAAGCTGCTTGCTTAGTTCAGGTCGCAATCCCCACCTAACTAAAGAAGAAATTGAAAAGACATTATTAGAAAGTCTTGGAGTTGAAAAAGTTATTTGGCTGCCTTATGGTATTTATCAGGACGAAACCAATGAACACGTTGACAATGTTGCTGCCTTTGTTGGTCCTGCAGAGCTTGTTTTAGCTTGGACAGACGACAAAAGTGATCCTCAGTATGCCATGTCTGCAGCTGATCTTGCTCTTTTAGAGAAGGAAACGGATGCAAAAGGTCGTCCCTTCACTATTCATAAGCTTCCTATCCCAGCTATTCGTCAGGTTGTCTCTAAGGAGGATTTACTAGGCTATATCTATGAAGAGGGGGAAGAGGAGCGCTATGCGGGTGAACGTCTTGCGGCTTCCTATGTCAATTTCTATATTGCTAACAAGGCCGTCTTAGTGCCACAATTTCAGGATGTAAACGACCAAGTGGCCCTAGATATTCTCAGCAAGTGTTTCCCAGACCGTAAAGTTGTCGGAATTCCAGCCAGAGACATTCTTTTAGGTGGTGGCAATATCCACTGTATCACCCAACAAATCCCAGAATAGGAGAAAAAGATGAGAAATGTTAGAGTTGCAGCAATCCAGATGCAATGTGCTAAGGATGTAGCAACAAATATTCAAACAGCTGAACGTTTAGTTCGCCAAGCTGCAGACCAAGGCGCACAAATCATTCTCTTACCCGAGTTGTTTGAACGTCCCTATTTCTGTCAGGAGCGTCAGTATGACTACTACCAGTATGCCCAGTCGGTGACAGAAAATACAGCCATTCAGCATTTTAAAGTGCTTGCTAAGGAACTAGAAGTTGTTTTACCAATCAGTTTCTATGAAAAAGATGGCAATGTCTTGTATAACTCTATCGCTGTCATTGATGCTGATGGGGAAGTGCTGGGCGTTTATCGGAAGACCCACATTCCAGATGATCATTATTATCAAGAAAAGTTTTATTTTACACCTGGTAACACCGGTTTCAAGGTCTGGGATACTCGCTATGCTAAGATTGGGATTGGCATCTGTTGGGATCAATGGTTCCCTGAAACAGCGCGCTGTCTTGCTCTGAATGGTGCTGAATTGCTCTTCTATCCTACAGCCATTGGTTCAGAACCAATTTTGGATACAGACAGTTGTGGTTACTGGCAACGTACTATGCAAGGGCACGCAGCGGCTAATATTGTCCCAGTCATTGCAGCCAATCGTTACGGTTTGGAAGAAGTCACTCCTAGTGAGGAAAATGGTGGACAGAGTTCCAGTCTTGACTTCTATGGTTCCTCCTTTATGACGGATGAAACAGGAGCTATTCTAGAGCGAGCTGAAAGGCAAGGTGAGGCTGTTCTGTTAGCAACTTATGACCTTGACAAGGGAGCAAGTGAACGCCTCAACTGGGGACTTTTTCGTGATAGAAGACCCGAAATGTACCAACGAATTACGGACTAGAAGGTAACTTTCATAATAAACTTTTGATATTTACGTCTGTCTTACAAAAATGTAAGATAGG